>DASYAJ010000393.1:0-11033 GCA_036501405.1 Kapaibacterium sp. (SeqCode) | reverse complement strand
CCTTGAATCTTAATTCTATCTTTGCGTTCAACGGGATCGATTTCGTGATTGATCGGATTGATTTCAATCCCGGCTCCCTGACGCTTAATTCTAAATGTGCCTGGCTTAATATTCATACCGCGGTTCCGTAGCTCGATTTTCCATCTATGGCCTGTTGTTTCACCGCTCTTGCGTACAAAGAATGGACGAATATCAAGCAACCTCTGTCTGCGCCCTAAATCTTCTTCTGCCGCTCCCTTCTGATTTTCATTCAAGTTTTTATCAGTCATAATTCTTAAGAGGTCTGAAAGTATGGATAGCTGTTCCGTGGAATTCTCTGCCACGATTCGCATCCTATCTGCTTGTTCTTGAGCATAAGCTACGTCTATTTTCCTTGCTTTTCTCTCTATGACTATTTGATAAATCACCGCTATCAATGCGGCGATTGTTCCTAGTTCGAACCAGTCATTGAGTATTGGAATGCACATAAATAAGAGAATGAAGCCCTCCGGCGGCCTAACGCCGCCGGAGTGCGAATAATTTACTTCTTCCCATCATCATCCATCACCTCGAAGTCGGCGTTCTCGACTTTCGGGCCACCAGGTTGGGCATGGCCATCGGGGCCGGGAGGCGGAGCGCCGGTGCCATTTTCGCCGCCGGGACCGTTCGGTCCACCGGGCTGGCCAGGTCCGCCTTGCTGATACATCTGTGTCGATACTTCGCTCCATGCGCGGTTCAGTGTTTCGACAGCGGATTTAATCGTTCCAGCATCGGTTCCCTTCAGCGCATTTTCCAAATCGGCAATCGCGGAATTAATCTTGCCCTGACCCTCTGGCGTCATCTTATCTTTCAGTTCCTCGATTTGCTTCTTGGACTGGAAGACCATCTGATCCGCCTGATTGCGGGTCTCGACCTGCTCCTTGCGCTGCAAATCATCGGCCTTGTTCGCTTCGGCGTCGCGCTTCATCTTGTCGATCTCTTCTTTCGAAAGTCCCGATGACGATGTGATACGAATCGACTGCTCCTTGCTCGTCGCTTTGTCTTTCGCCGAAACGTGAAGAATTCCGTTCGCATCGATGTCGAATGTCACTTCGATTTGGGGAACGCCGCGCGGCGCAGGAGGAAGTCCATCGAGATGGAACTTTCCAAGCGATTTATTATCAAGCGCCATTGGGCGCTCGCCTTGCAGAATGTGGATTTCCACTGACGGCTGCGAATCGCTTGCCGTAGAAAACGTTTCAGACTTCCGCGTGGGAATTGTTGTGTTTGCGGGAATCATTGGCGTTGCAACCGATCCCATCGTTTCGATGGATAATGTTAACGGCGTCACGTCGAGCAACAGCACATCGGTCACTTCGCCCGTAAGCACTCCGCCCTGAATCGCCGCGCCGACTGCAACCACTTCATCGGGGTTCACTCCTTTGTGCGGTTCCTTGCCGAACAAGTTCCGAACGATCTCCTGCACTTTCGGAATCCGCGTCGATCCGCCGACGAGAATCACTTCGTCGATGTCATTCGGGATAACTTTTGCATTCGCTAAGGCCCGTTTACAAGGTTCCACCGTTTTTTGGAGAATGTCATTCACCAATTGTTCGAACTTCGTTCGCGTCAGCGCAATGTTCATGTGCTTCGGCCCATCAGCAGTGGCGGTGATGAAGGGAAGGTTCACATCGGTCTGCATGGCAGTCGAAAGTTCCATCTTCGCTTTCTCCGCCGCTTCTTTCAAACGCTGAAGCGCCATGGGATCTTTTCGCAAGTCGATATTCTCCTGCGTTTTGAATTCATCGGCAAGCCAATCGACAAGACGCGCATCGATGTTATCGCCACCGAGATGCGTATCGCCGTCCGTCGATTTTACTTCGAAGACGCCTTCGCCGAGTTCCAGAATCGAAACGTCAAACGTTCCACCGCCAAAATCATAGACGGCGATCTTCTCGTTCTTGCCCTTTTTATCGAGGCCATACGCTAAAGCGGCGGCTGTCGGCTCATTGATGATACGGCGGACCGCGAGTCCCGCGATTTCGCCGGCGTCTTTCGTGGCCTGCCGCTGGGAATCATTGAAATACGCGGGAACCGTAATGACGGCCTCGGTAACCCTTTGTCCGAGATAATCTTCCGCGGTCTGCTTCATTTTGGTGAGGATCATCGCGCTGATTTCCGGCGGCGAATAGATCGTCCCCGAAATTTCGACGCGCGCCGATTCGCCATCGCCGCGAATCACTTTGTAGGGAACGAGTTTCATCTCCTCGTTCACTTCGCCGAACTTGCGGCCCATGAATCGCTTGATGGAGAAAATCGTGTTCTGCGGATTCGTCACGGCCTGCCGCTTGGCAGCCTGCCCGACGAGCCGCTCGCCCGATTTCGTGAATGCGACGATCGAAGGCGTCGTCCGCGCGCCCTCCGAATTTGCGATCACCGTCGGTTGAGTTCCCTCCATGACCGCGACGCAGCTATTTGTAGTTCCTAAGTCGATACCGATTATTTTACTCATAAACTTTTTCCTGTGATTGTGATGATTATTCTGATTGTGTTAAAACTTTCGCAGCCATGAAGGCATACGGTTCGAGCTTAAAATGCTTTTTAAATTCCTCTCCAGAATAGCTCGTTAATTTTGGAGACGAAAGTGCCGATGTTACGAGGCAGACGAATGATTCAGGTCGGTCAAGATACGACACTTCGTTCTTCGTTAGAATGACGGATTCAATGGAACCTTTAACTCCCTTTACTTCGACGTGATGAATTTCTTGATTATTCTCGCAAAGTAAATCGTAACCACATTTCTCACGCTCTTTCGATGTTACTTTCCATCCAAGCGTCGAGTAATGTGTGGTAACAAAATCAATAGCAGCCTTTTCGACTTCCCGATTCGAAATAGGATCACCAAATCCAGCACCATAAGGAGTTTCAAGTGTTTCCGCGATCTCAACGGGAACGGTTCCTCCTAATAAACGCGCCTGTAGCAACTGAGCCGATTCCGGAGTAAGTGTTCGAAGCGTCTGAAGAGCATTGCCCCACTTTGCGGGATTTTCATACATCAAGGGATTACTCTTACTCTCAAACCGCAATTGCGACGAGAGGCTGGTAATATCGATCCATGAAAGAGGCTTTGGGTTTTTAATAATAATCCAATATTTTTCCCAACTGCTCTCGGGCTCCCATTCCGTGGCCCATTCTAAACCTTTTGCTTTCTGAAAAAACGGATGATTTTTTACCTGACTCTGAGGCACCGCATCCTCCTGCGCTATCCCGCTGCCAAGCAATATGAGTCGCTCATCCTCAACGGTAACTAGCCAAATGACATCGCCAGATTTTACTTTATTGTATCTGGAGTTCCATGCAGCTGAAAAATCGTGCCCACCATCGTAATCGTGGTGCGCATTCTTAAGAGTCCAATATGAAAGATAATTTGCCATGTATAAAGCTTATGAAAAAATTAGAAATTTAACGAGAGGGCACCTTGGATATTAGCCAAGAACCCTTAGCGCGCACTTTCTCGTCGATTGTAGTAATCATGCGGTTGGCGGTGATTCGAATATCATCATAATATTGTGGAAGGAATTGCAGGCTATTATCCCAAATTGATTTAATATTCTTTGAGATGTAATCTATGAACCAAACCTGATCATCATCTTTTAAAAGGTATTCTCTCAATGATGAGCGTGCAAAATTTTCTGAAGTTCCATCAGCCCGGTGTTTAATTCCGAGTTCGACAACATCATTATCTATGATGATGCGCGGATACTTCGCCTGGAACCGTTCCTTATTATAAGCCTCAATGAGAGCAGGACCAAATAGAACGTCTCCCATTCTATCATCCCGCGAGTGATGAATCCAGCCATAAGTTATAGCCCCTCGACATGCAACGTAGTGGTGTTGAATCAAATCGGTAATTAGACTTCGAATCGCACTAAAATGCCGAAGAACCTCACCCTCATACTCAGGATTGAAACTAAGAACGAGACTATCGGAAAAATGAGTAAGCAGTGGGCGATCATCAGTGTCCTCGAATATAGGAGACTGAACGTTTGTCCGAAAGGTACTAATAGTTTCCGCAATTTTAGCTACTTCCGTAGCAATCACGTCGCCATCAGAGGATAATGTTCTATCGACCATTGACTTGAAGCCAAGTAGGTCAATAAAAGCTACTACTCTTTTTTTATAGTCTGCCATTCTTAATTTTACCGGCCTCGCGTCGGTGTACTCGCAGCCCGGCATGGAGTCCGCCGCGGCGGAGGGAATGCTGGGTCGCTTGTCTGAACCTTGATTTTACGAGATTTTAGAGATTGATGAGATTTGAACTCCATCTTGTTAATCTTGAAAATCTCGTAAAATCAAGGTTCAGACAATTTGTCATGCCATTCGTTCAGCTTCCACCGAAATTTCTCGCGATTCGAAAAATTCCAAGAAAACCACCTTATATACTGCGCACGCATTTGTGCTTCATGAACTATGGCGTTTTTGACGCGAAAATATAGTTTTCTAAAAATCGATCGAAAAATCAAGCCACTTTTTTAGAGGCCTGTTTTGAAAAACTCAGAAAACTACTTTTGCGCTTCTTTCGGTTATTATTAAAAGGATTGTGCCAATCCGAAAAGGGTAGAAAATGAGCGGATTTCGATCATGAGATGAAACTCTTATATGACATTATGGCACAATGCGAAATTCTCCTTCCCGCTTGCGGGAGGGGTTAGGGGAGGGTGTCGCAGTGCCCCTGAAACACACCCTCCCTCGGCTCCTCCCGCAAGCGGGAGGGGAGAACCTTATCAAATACAATATCCCGCAGCCCTCATCGTCTCCAATTCACGGGGATAACCCCGATCAACTTACCCATTACCATTATGCTTGACGAAGTACTCGATATGGTTTCCGGCGCGCTGAGCTGGATTGGCGGAGGCTCCAACTTTGAAGGACAGGACCTGCGCGGCAAGGATTTCTCCGGCGTGGACCTCAGTATGTCCAATTTCAAGAACGTTAATTTCGAAGGCGCAAAGCTCGCGGGCGCAAACCTCAGCAAGTGCAATCTCGAAGGCGTGAATTTCGCGAATACCGATTTGGCCGGTGCCGACCTAAGCTACTCGAACTTGAAGGGCGCGAAAAACTTAGGCTCGCTCGCGATGCCGGGCGTCAAGTTACGAGGCGTAAATCTCCCAAATCTCGATTTCAGCGGCAAGGAATTACTCGCCGCCGTGTTCCGCGCATCGAACTTAGTCAACGCGAATTTTTCCGGCTGCGATCTGACCGGCGCGAACTTCAGCATGTGCAATCTGGAAAATGCCGATTTCACGAACGCCGATCTCGAACACGCCGATTTTAGTCTCTCGAATATGAAGAACGCCAAAATGGATGGCGCTAAGATGGCCCATGTGAAGATCACCGGAACGAATCTGGCAATGAAATAGCACGCGCTATAACGCGCAACCGTTCTGCTGCTCGAATGTTTTATTCAAAAGAGCTTCCCGCTCAATGAGCATTGTTTGCGGAAATCGGTTTCAGCTCCGCAATTTCCGCTCTCAAAGCGGTGATTTCCTCCAGCACTTTCTGAATTGATTTTTCGCCCACGACCGGAGCTTTTTCGTCCTCGGCTTCGCGGTCGATGAAAAACGTGGCGAGCGACGCCGCGATATAGCCCAGAATGGCGACAGCATAAAACGAAAGCAGGACCGTCAGGATTTTCCCTCCCGGCGTTTGTGGCCAATACTCGGAGCCGATGGTGGTAATCATCATGAGCGTCCAATAAATTGCGGAACCGAAATCGTGGATGCCCGCAGGTGCTGGAACTTTGTGCTCGAATCCGTAAATTCCCGCCGCGCCAACGAGCACGACGATGAGTGTCAGCAGCGAAATATATCCGAAGCCACGCCGTCCCAGCGTTTGCCCAAGCGCGTTCATGCCGCGGTTCAGGGTTCCCATGATTTGTACAATGCTGAACCCTCCGCTCACCGAGAGCATCCGCAAAATTCCAACAAACTGAAAAACGCGCAGCGCGGGAACGATCAACGCCAGAGAGGTCAGCCAATTTTTTTCTAAGAATGCTTTTTTCTTCGGTGCAATCGAGAAACGCAAGACAAAATCGAGAATGAAGGCAATCCAAATCGCGGTCGTCAGCACTTTCAGCGTGTGCGATAAGCCATGCACAAACTCCAGCACGATGAGAACAATCCACGCGAAGCCGAGCACGATCATCGGTCCGCGGAGAATGCGTTCGATGTGGTGCAGCAGATCCTCGCGGTGATTGTCGAGTTCGGCCTTTTCCGGCAGGCTTAGTTTTGGCATTGTCGAGATTTGCTACAAGGCAAATGCCGTTGCCGCATCCGTTTTGCATTCTTTTATAGCATTCCTTCTATGGCACTTCTCCGACGCAAGCCCTCGACGCCGCTCGATGAGCTATTTTCTGGCTCAGCCGTTTCCGGTTCGGTCACCGTTCGCATTGGCCGCGACGATTTTTCGTTCAAGCATCTAGACCGCATTCTTTTTCCGGACGAGAACATCACGAAGTTCGACGTGATGAAGTACTATTACGATATGCATCCCTTCATTCTTCCCTATCTGCACGACCGTCCGCTGACCCTGCGACGGTTCCCAACCGGCATAGAAGGAACGAAATTTTATCAGCACGATCTCGAACACGCGCCGAATGAGCTGACGAGAAAAAAAATCTGGTCCAAAACCGAAAATAAAGAGAAGAACTATGCGTTCGCGAACGACCTCGGCGATCTGCTTTATCTTGTGAATATCGGCTCGATCGGGTTCCATCCCTATCTCTGCCGCTACGATGTGCTGACCATGCCCGATTACATCGTCTTCGATCTGGATCCACAGGAAAATGCCAGCTTCGCGCAAATCCTGGAAGTCGCGATCGTCGTAAAGAAAAAACTCGACGAGTTAAAACTCGAAAGTTATGCGAAGACATCGGGCGCGCGAGGACTGCATGTTTTCGTTCCTATCCGAAGGGTCTATACGTTTGAGGAAACCTCGAAATTCGCAAAGGGATTGCGGAAGCAGTCGTGAAAGAGTTACCAGAAAAAGCGACAGTGGTTCGGAGTGTAAAAGCGCGCAAGCCGGAGCATGTCTATCTCGATTATTTGCAAAATCTGTATGGCAAGTCGATTGTCGCGCCGTATGCAATTCGGGAACGGAAGGGCGCAACCGTTTCCATGCCCGTCAGCTGGAAGGAAATCGAAAAAGGCTTCGACATTGGCGAATTTACCCTATCGACCGTTCGCGCTCGATTGAAACGCCGGAAGGATCTTTTCAAGGGCGCGATCGAGGGTGGGCAATCGCTACCGATTTAAGTATTCGTGATTGCTATTCCTCGCGAATGGAATCTTTTTACGCGAAAGCCGCTTCCCTCTTTTTCATTCTTCTCGAATTAAATGACTTGCCTCCAATGCTCTGCGGAGCTTTCCCGGAATGCGAAATTTTGCACCGAATGCGGCGCGCCGATCGCATCGGCCACTCCAACGATCGTTCCAGAAATCGTTCCGGAATCGACTCCTTTGCACCATGCGGAGCGGCGGCAGCTTACCGTTTTGTTCTGCGATGTTGTCAATTCCACCGCCTTATCGGAAGCGCTCGACCCCGAAGATCTGCGCGATGTCATGATCCGCTATCAGGAAGTGTGCGGCAAAGTGATCGAGCGATTCGAAGGACACATCGCGAAATATCTTGGCGATGGACTCCTCGTCGCTTTCGGATATCCGGTCGCGCATGAGGACGACGCGCAGCGTGCCGTCCGCGCGGCGCTCGGGATGCTCGAAGCGGTGAAATTCACCGAATTTCATACTTCGACGCGCGCGCATATCCCGATCAATATCCGCACCGGGATTCATACCGGGCTTGTGCTGATGGACGAGATCGCGGCCTCGGAGCATGTGACCGATATGGTCGGCGAAACTCCGAAGATTGCGATGTATCTGGAGGAGAAAGCCGATATTAATTCCCTTGTCATCAGTGGAACAACAGCGAAATTAGTCGCAGGCCTTTTTGAAACGGAAGAGAAAGAAGTTCCGCTCTTTGGGAATCAGGCAATCGAAGCGTTCTCCGTCCTGCATGAAAGCACGGCGCATACGCGGTTCGAAGCCTCGCGTCGCGCCGGTGTAACGGCGCTTGTCGGGCGCGCGCACGAGTTGGCATTGCTGCGCCAGCGATGGCTCGAAGCGATGGAAGGAAGCGGTCACACCATTTTTATCAGCGGCGAAGCGGGCATCGGGAAATCCCGCATCACGCTGGCACTGAAAGAAATCGTCGCGCGAGAACCGAATGCGTGGCTGATCGAAACGCAATGCTCGCCCTATTATCGAAATACGGCATTCTACCCGATTGCAAACCTCTTCGAGCGGACCGTTCTCCATTTTAGCTCCGATGACGATACGCATTCGCGGCTTGCAAAGCTCGAAGGATATTTGGCGCAGAATGGGCTCGATCTGGAAGAAAACGTTCCGCTTTTTCTTCCGCTGCTTTCGATTTCAACGGATAAATATCGTCCGCTCGATCCGCTCTCCAAAACAACGAAACAGCGGACAATGGAACTTTTAATTCGGTTGCTGATCCAGCGCGCGGGAACGCAGCCCGTCCTCTTTATCGCAGAGGATTTGCACTGGGCGGACCCTTCGACGCTGGAACTATTCGCCATCGTACTCGAACGGATTCCTTCGGCGCATGTCCTTACACTCTTGACCTTCCGACCCGAATTTTCCGCAAGCTGGGTCAAATCGGAAGACACCATTTCGCTCGGAAGGCTCGGTGTGGAAGATGCGAAAGCGATGGTCGAGCATCTGGTCAAGCAAAAGCAATTGCCGAAAGAGATTGCACAGCAAATTCTCACGAAGACCGATGGCGTGCCGCTCTTTGTGGAGGAACTAACGCGGACGCTGCTCGAATCGGGTTCCCTCATCGAAAAGAAAGACCGCTTCGAATTGGCCGGGGAGCTTGGCGCTGTTTCCGTTCCCACTACGCTTAAAGATTCCCTCATGGCCCGTCTTGACCGAATGGCATCCGCCAAACGAGCGGCACAAGTCGCCTCTGTTTTGGGAAGGGAATTTACCTATCCGCTTCTCGATGCGATTTATCCCGGCAAGAAGAACGCACTCGAATCGGAACTTTCCAAGCTCGTTTCTTCGGGGCTCATTTTTCGAAGCTCGGAACGTCACGACGCGATCTTCACATTCAAACATGCCCTTGTGCAGGATGCCGCCTACGATTCGCTGCTCCGCTCCGAGCGTCAGGAGTATCATCGCGCTACCGCAATAGCTTTACGGGATCGATTCCCGGATCTTTACCAGCGGCAGCCGGAACTGGTCGCGCAGCATTTCACCGCCGGCGGCACGCTCGATGCCGCGATCCCCGAGTGGCTTCGTGCAGGCAAACAGGCCGATGCCCGCTCTGCCAACCACGAAGCGAGTTCTCATTATCAGAAAGGAATTCAACTTCTTTCGGAACTCGGAATGGATTCGCCCGCGCGCGCGCTCGAACTGCCGCTCCAGCTTTCCTATGGCATGTCGATTATTATGATGCGCGGGTATTCCGTTCCCGAAGTGAAAACCGCGATCGACCGCGCCCGCGAAATTTGCCCGAAAGGTGTGGACTTCCCTGAGTTGCCAATGATCCTCTGGTTGTTTCACGTCTATAATTTCGTGCGTGGGGATCTTAATGTTTCCGTGAAGATCGCCGAGGAGTTCCTTACGATTGCCCGAAGCCGGAACGATTCCGGTCTTCTGCTCGAAGCGAACTCGATGCTCGTATTGGAGCGCTTACTCGGCGGGAATTTTCTCGAAGCACGTAAGGAATGCGCGGAAGCGATGGCGCACTATGTGTTCGAGGAGCATCGCCATCTCGCCTACCGCTTCACCCAGGATCCGCTTGCCGTGGCCGTTATCTTAGGTTCCTGGGCGGAATGCTGGATGGGCTATCCCGATCGCGCGCGTGAACTTGGAACGATTGCAGTGGACCATGCCCGAAAGCTCGGACACAATTTCAGCCTGAACTATGCCATTGCGTTCGCCGGATGGCTCTATTATTTTCTGGACATGCCTGACGAGACCGAGCGCTTTGCCACGGAAGCGCTGCAACTCGCGCAGGCCAATGGGTATTTCAACTGGATGGGCGATGCGCTCATTCTGCTCGGATGGGCCAAGCACCACCGTGGCGAGTCCGAAGCGGGGCTTGCAATGCTGACACAAGGCATGGATATTTTTACCGCCATTGGCCGCTTAAGCGGGCAGCCGGGAATCTTAAATTTGAAAATCGATGTGCTCATCTCCATGGGAAAACTCGATGAAGCGCAATCCTTGCTCGACGAACGGTGGAAGATCGAAGCATGGTCGAGCCAGCAATATGAGCGGTCGATCGGCTTCCTGCTCGAAGGCGATCTTGCACTCGCCATCGCGGCCCATTCCAGTTCTGGACCGGATGCGGTTCCCATCGCGGAAGAATTTTATCGCAAAGCAATCGAAGACGCGCGCCAGCGGCACGCGAAAAATTTCGAGATGAAGGCGTGGCTCCGGCTCTTCGCACTCTTCAAGGAAACCGAACGGGAAGCCGAAATCCGCGAAGAAATTCAAACGCTGTATTCCCGCTTCACCGAAGGCTGGGATACACCGCTCCTTCAGCAAGCGCGGAAAGTAATAGATCGCAAGCTTCTCGATTCGAAACGAGCCGAGAATTATGCGGTCTGAACGTGTGAATAGTTTAGTATCTTTTTATCTTCTGTTAGCAAAACTATCTCGCGGTTGCGAGCCGTAACAACGATCATACGGTCCGCTGGACCGTCATGGAACGTTCCAGGTAGATCGTATGCGTCCATGGTAATAAGAGGGGTAAGAGGTAATACCGCAATGCTGGACTCGGCGATAGCATAGTCGAACCATTCTCTTAAGGTGGTTGGGAACTGCAAACGGCCTTTCGAAACACGCGTCGAAATTTCCCAGCATGTGACGATGCTAATTGCAAGATTATTGCGTTCTCGCTCGATAATTCCAGCATGAAACACACTCAGGTTTGGATGCTTTACCACACTCCAAACCCAAACATGCGTATCGAGCAAGATTATTCTTCTG
>DASYAJ010000392.1:0-2933 GCA_036501405.1 Kapaibacterium sp. (SeqCode) | reverse complement strand
AAAGTGAAAAGATGAAGGCTGAAGATGAGGTGCTCGACAAAATACCGATGTCTTCGCCAATAAACTGCCGCAACGAGAGCCGCACACATCGGGACCATGATAAAAATCATCGTCTTCGATTGCTCCGCTGAAATCGGATCGTAACGCTCGGCGAATTTCTGAAATGTAAGATGGGAAGTTTTAAGCTCGCGATTGATGATCGGCTGAATATACGGGCTATACGCTTGCCATGAATATTGACTCTTGAGCGAAACAACGATCGTATCGACCGCAAAGACGTGCTGGAAAATAAAATAAATAATATTAACAATCAGAAAAAGCTGGACCGGCTTCACATAACTTCGTTCGCGTCCCTCGCGCCATGCTGAAGTCAGCTTTCCCGGACGAAAGAGCAGCATCCCGAACGATCGGAATATTTTCGAATCGAGCTGCGTGAATTCCTGAAAAAAGTGAAGGAAAAAATTTCGGAGCGAATAATCTGCCGGTGTGCGATGCTTGTGGCCGCACTGCGGGCAATAATGCCCATAGACATCCTCGCCGCAGTTCGGGCAGATGTCCGTTGTTCCTTTTAATGCGACCGTTTCTTCTCCAGACATTCTATCTAATGAATTCTTCGAATTAAATTTTTCGAATATTGGGTTTAGTGTAATATGAACCGTATCGGGATGTTCGGCGGCACGTTCGACCCTCCGCACCTGGCGCACCTTATCGCCGGCGAGCGGGCCGCGGAAGCGTATGAACTCGATAAACTTCTTTTCGTTCCAGCAAATGTCCCTCCGCATAAGGCCTCACTGCCGATCACACCAGCAGAACACCGGCTTGCGATGCTGCGACTGGCAATCGAAGGAAATGCGAAATTCGAAGTCTCGGATTTGGAAATGAAGCGGCCTTCCCCATCTTTCACAATCGATTCACTGGATGAAATCAAATCACGCTACGGCGTGAGTTCTATTTTTCTTTTCATTGGATTCGACCAGCTTGCCATGTTTCATTCCTGGAAGGATTACGAACGAATTCTCAGCGAGAATACTGTCGTCGCAATGAATCGGCCCTCGTTCGATATTATAAAATCCGATCCGCTATTACGAGAGCGCGTTCGGTTTTTAGCAATTCCCCAGCTCGAAATTTCATCCACCGATATTCGCTCGCGTGTTCGGGAAGGAAAATCCGTTCGCTACTTCGTCCCGAAAAATGTTAGCGACTACATGGAGAAGCACCGGCTCTACCAAATACAATAAGAGAGCTATTTTCCAACTCACAGAAATAGCTTACGGCGATCTCTTCATTTTTCATTTCTTAATTACTAAGTGGTGCTCGATTTTTTTCAGCCCCGCTTTTAGGCCTCCTTCAAAATCCCCTTTGGCAAAATGCTCGCCGAGCGTTTTGGCAACGTCCGTCCAGGCTTCGGGATGCACCTTCGAATGGACGCCTTCATCGCCATAGACATAAAACTTCCGCTCATGATAAAGAATGAGCAGTAGAATTCCGAGCTTGTCATCGTTGTGGTGCAACCGGAGGGTCTCGAATTCCTTCCGGGCGAGTTCATGTAGAGAAAGATCGGCTTCGCCGGCATCGCGCAGATCGCGGATCGAAAGCCGAATTTCGGTTCCCGTTGCCGCTTCGAGATCGGCGATGAGATGCGCCGTTCGTTCGAGAACATCGCTTGGGAACGCTTCGTGGGAGTGTTCGGGGTAAGTCATTTCCACGAGCAACATAACGGCACGTGGAAGCATTTCCGGGAATTTTCTCGCAGAAGCATTTTCCATGACGGATTCGTAACCTTCCTAGAGAATACAATTCGGATTGGCTGGCACACGGATGGAAATAACTCCCAGCATAGTTAATTCTCAATTTCCAATCACAGCACAACGAAGGCCCTCGATCGGCTGGCAACGGCCGGGCCGGGAACCTCGAAGTGTCACTATTTTTCAACATAAATTACAACAGCTATGTCACGCACAATCATCCAGCGAATTATCGATTCTTCCAAGCACTTCACGCTCGTAGCGGCTTTCGCGATTTTCGCAACGCTCGGGCTTTCGAACCACGCCTTTGCCCAAAAGGGCGGCGATGGCCAAATGTTCAATGAGGTCACATGGCCGCAAACCACGACCATCACCGTGGGCGGAGCAGCCAATGCCAACTGGCAGAAATCCGGGACCTTCTCAGCCGATGGTCTCTCCTATGATCAATCGCACGGACTTGCGAACCCGAACTTCAGTCTCGGTCTCGAAATTCCGATGCTCCAGAACACGATGCTCGTCATTCGTGGTGAGTACAACGATTATAGCATGCAGTTCGACCAAGCAGTCGGCGGTGGTGCACCCCTCGTGGTCAGCTTGCTGACAGTTGGTGGCGATGCAATGGTGAAGTACAGTTTCAATAACTTCCATGTCATGGCCGGTGGCGAACTTTCGACGCCCGTCAATGCAACCTATGCGCACTCCGACCAAATCGAAGACGCGACACACTCGACGGCTTCGATTCCCGGTGAGGAAAAAATCCTTGGCGCACTCAAAGCAGGCGTAGGATATGACATCCCGATCAACGGCGCGAACACGATCTTCTTGTCGCCGGAAGCGTTCTACACGTATGCGCTCAATAGTGCTTCCACAATTCCTGGAAACACACTGAAGTATGCCACACTTTCCGGTGGTGCAAGCTTGAAGTTTGCTCTTCCATAACGAACGTTCGAAAGAACGAAATCCGGAAGAGAAAATCTTCCACTCCGAGCGCCGCGAATTCGCGGCGCTCGTTTTTTTATCGTACCAATCACCCCTCCCGAAAGTCGCCTTGCAATACTTATTCTAGATACAACGAATGCATCGGCTCGCAGCGTCTCCGAATTAATTGATTTGTTCGATGCTTGCTATGACGGTCTTTCCGGCCGTAACCATTTCGCCCTCCTTCACGAGGATCTTCGCGCTAAGCGG
>DASYAJ010000391.1:0-7718 GCA_036501405.1 Kapaibacterium sp. (SeqCode) | reverse complement strand
GGACGAGGTGGAACTATGCGTTAAAGCTCCAGGAACTCTCCGCGCGAGATTTCGAGAAGATTGGCATTCATGCGCGCATTGGGGAAATCTCCATTTTTCATATTCTGCAACTCCTCGTTACCCACGATGCGCAGTATCTCGAAGAAATCCGAGAACGCATCGAAATGGCTACTGAACCTGACGAACAGGAAGCCGAGCATTAGAGGAGCACAGAGGTTGGAATCGAGATTCGCATCCGTTCCCCGTCTGTATTTAGTTCCAGTTTACATCCAAAGGGAATAGTCCACATTCGTTTTTCATGTCCGAAAGGAAGGTTCCCGACGACAGGAACGTCGAGATCCGAAAAATAATCGGCAAAAATTTCGGCGAGTGTGCGAGTCGGGGCATCGGGATCGCGGTCGCAGTTCGTGAATTGGCCAAGCAAAATGGCGCGCGCACGATCGAAGGCCCCGGCAAGTCGAAGCTGGGCAAAATAAGCATCGACTTTGCGAGGTTTCTCGTCAATCTCTTCGAACAGAACTGCAGCATTGCGGAAATTTGGTTGAAACGGGGTGGACATCAGGCTGCTTAGAACAGTTAGATTCCCACCGATCGCTTTTGCGGCAATGGAAGTCCTCGATCGAAAATTATTGAGTAACATTCCTTCGCCATCGTCCATGGGAAGTTCTTCGATGGGTTTCGTTCCTGTAATGACCCGCCAAAGTTGCTCTTCGGTGAACCGGTCGATGTCATCCCAGAGATCGACGCCTGGCATTGGACCAAAGAAGCAGGAACTCAGACCCGCTTTTTTATAGAGCGCCGAAAATAGCGCCGTTGCATCGGAATACCCAACAATGATTTTGGGATTTTTTCGGATGAGATTGTAATCGAGCCGGTCGAGCAGCCGAATGGAACCGAACCCTCCACGATGGTAGAAAATCGCCCGAACATGCTTCGAGCGGAACATGGCATGAAGATCGATGAGCCGATCTTTGTCTGGCGCGGAAAGATAGCCTTGAGGGTTACCGGTCAGGTGCTTTCCGAGTTCCACCCGGTATCCAAGGCGCTCGAAATAGTTCACCGACTTTGCAATGCGTTCCTCCGAGCGCGGCGCGCTGGCAGGAGCGATGATTCCAATCGTATCGCCAGGACGAAGTGCTTTAGCTTTTAGCGTCACGCCGGTGAAACACGGATTGTGGCAAAACCATGTCCTAAACCCGGTCTATCGGGAGTCCGGGCATCTGAGAGGCTGCAACGGCAAGCTTGTCGCATCGCTCGTTCTCGATGTTTCCAGCATGGCCTTTTGTCCACTGGAACTTTACATCATGCTCTTCGAGCTTCGGCAAAAGGCGCTGCCAGAGATCGATATTCATCACTGGCTTTTTATCGGCCTTGCGCCATCCTTTTTTCTGCCAGTTGATAAGCCAGCCTTTTGTTATCGCATTGATGACATATTCGGAATCGGAAATGAGTATGACATCGCAGGGACGCTTCAGTGCTTCGAGGCCGGAAATAACGCCGAGAAGTTCCATACGATTATTTGTAGTATTTCGAAATCCTGCTGACAGTTCCCGTCTTCTTCCTGCGCCATCGATCATCACAACGCCATACCCGCCTGGTCCCGGATTTCCGGAACAAGCGCCATCGGTATATATCGTTACGTGAGGACGGTTCGTCAAGCGACTTGGGAACGTAAGGTGATCTTGGTAATTTCAGGAGGGCAATTGATCCGAATGGGAACCCCAACGACACCGATCCCACGCGAAACATACATCTGCGTCTGCGATTTCGATTCTTCTGGAAGATAAATTCCATCGCAATAGGACGAAGCGAGGGAACTGAAGGTTAGCACAGTACGGCCAAGGCGTCCCAGCACGATCTGCCCGCCATGGGTATGGCCCGAAAGCATGAGCCCGACATTCGTTTTCGCGAATTCTTCGAACATGTAAGGCTTATGACAAAGCAATATCGTGGCCGCATTCGAAGGAATGCCTCGCAACGCCGCTTCGATGTGCGGAGCCGATTTCCCTTCCACATAATGTTTGACCGACGAGGAATCGTTATCGTCCACTCCGATCAGATAAAGCGATTGACCATCGATTGTGATGC
The DNA here is from genome assembly GCA_036501405.1 of Kapaibacterium sp. (SeqCode). Classification (GTDB taxonomy): domain Bacteria; phylum Bacteroidota; class Ignavibacteria; order Palsa-1295; family Palsa-1295; genus PALSA-1295. Next base: position 5,630 of record DASYAJ010000391.1, on the reverse strand, counting down.
AGGCATTTTCATTTCGTAGCAGTCGAAAGCCGATTGCCTCCACGCCACGGCTGACGGCATCGACACCCGCGTAGTAGTCGTGGTTGCCGGTGCAGCCATAGACTCCGAATGGAGCTTTGAGATCCGACATCGCTTCCGCGAACGGTTCGATCTCTCTTGAATCCGAGGTCACAAAATCCCCCGGAATCATAATAATGTCGCTTTTCAGATCATTGACAATTCTTACAATCTGTTTTAGCTGATCGAGATCCATGAATGGACCGGAGTGAATATCGCTCAGGAATGTAATCGTCTTGCCTTCGAATGCCTGCGCGAGATTCGGAATCGAAAACGTTTTATGCGTAATCTCAATATCGTTCCTCTGAATTATTCCTCGCGTGCAGCTTGTCAGCGCAATGCCGCTCACCCCGAGAATGCTGGTGTGCAAAAAGGCGCGTCGCGTAATGCTCAGCGGTGATTTCTCGATAGGATCCATCATTCTGAAAGTGCCTCCATTGCGAGTTCCGGTGCTTGATCGATAATCGAAACGTTCGTCCGCTTCCTCTTCAAAGCCCAAATCATTTTTCTCGTCCTGCGAAATAACGTGAACGGAAATAGGATGACGGCCCACATCAGCATGATCGTTTGCCAGACCAGAAAGGGATAAATAATGATGTGGTTAAGCAGCGTTAAAGTAGCATGGAATGAACCTTGAAACCACAGAAAGAAAAAGGGCACGTCCATCAGGACGAACAGCACGAGAAATCCTCGTATCAACCGCTTGCCAGTTTTCACATAATCCCGGCGAAGAACCCGCTTCAGATTGTTGAAGACGTACCAGTGCAGTCCCAACGAAACGAAGAGAACGAGAAAAAACGCGATATGTTGAGAGGATTTTGACGGCAAGGCGGCCTGGTCTCTAAACTAGAATTCCATAACCCGAATAATGGCTTCTCTGTTCACACGGCGGGATGAAAAGAAGATAAGGCGGTGTTGAGTTACCGGCATGAACGAATCTTCCATTCCAGACCCACCGGAGGCACCGAAACCGCCGATGAATATACCCAGCTTTTCTGGTAAGCGACGATGGCTGCTTTGGACGGGTATCGCCGTGGCTTCCTTCGTGGTTCTGGTGATTCTTATCGATAATGTGATTATGCCGCTCTATGTCCGTCAGGGTGCTTCGGCAACCGTTCCGAATGTTGTCGGCGTGAAAACGGCTTCTGCCTTGCAGACGCTCCAGGATGCCGGTTACCAGCCGATCCAATATGAAGTCCGCTTCGACGATAAAGCGCCGGAAGGAACGATTATCCGCCAAACGCCCGAAGCGAATGAACAAACGAAGCCTGGCCGAAAAGTGTATCTTATCATTTCCGGCGGCAAAGAGATGGCGAGCGTTCCGAATTTGCTCGGCAAATCGCTACGCGATGCGAAGATGTTACTCATCAAATCGAATATGTCGATTGGAAAAGTCGATTATGCTTACTCCGACAGCTCCACGAATGGAACGGTCTTTTTCCAGAATCCTGCGCCCGGAACGAAAACGTCCGCCAGCACGGAGGTCGGCGTGACGGTTTCACAAGGTCCGCTCATGGGCCGCGTTCCGATTCCCGACCTCAAAAATCTTTCTCTTTCTGAAGCGATCGAAAAACTGAAAAGCGTGAATCTCGAACTCGGCAAAGTCAATTATCAGAATGGAACTCCGGAAAATGCCGTGCTCGATCAATACCCTCCATCCGGCGATCTCGTGAATGAAGGCGCATCGATTGATGTCTTCGTTGCCCGAGGCGATGGCCAGTAACACGGAAAACTTCGATCTTGCCATCGGCTGGCTTTGGGAATTCGATGAGGGTTTCGTCCTTGCACTCGAACGAGAAGCTCAAACCCACCGGAAGCTTTCGACCTTTCAAATCCACACTTTTAATATCGAAGAAATTCTGGACCGCGTCCGAAAGAAGGAGCTGCATTTCCGGCTATTTCTCGATCGCGGCTTCGATATCGACCCTCGGTTCGAGCAGCTTGGCAAACTGATCGTCAGGCATGGCGGTGCTGTCGTCAATTCCTACGATCGCACCATTGAAGCGATTGACAAAGCGACGATGCACCTGCAGTTTATCACAGCGGGACTTTACGTTCCATTCACGATCATCATTTCGCCTTATGCGCACCGGAAAGAAGTGGAACTTTCCATCGCCGATCTTGCCCATCTTGGCAGGCCGTTCATCATCAAGCCAGCCAATACTACCGGAGGGGGAATCGGCGTCGTCATGGGAGCAGAAACGCTCGCGGACATTATCGAAGCACGCAAAGAATTTGGCGAAGACAAGTACCTGCTTCAGGAACGAATCGATCCCCGCGAAATCGAAGGCCGTCGATGCTGGTTCCGATGCTTCTTTGTTTTCGATAAAGTCTTTCTTGCCTGGTGGGATGATCGCACGCACATTTACCAACCTGTTACGAGCGATGAGGAGCATTATTATAAGCTCCGGCCGCTGAGAATGATCATGCGGACGATTGCCAACATCTCCGGTCTTCACTTCTTCTCGAGCGAAATCGCGCTCCGTCAAGCCACACCCTACGAGCAATCCCGCTTCATCGTCATCGACTACGTGAACGATATGTGCGACATGCGTTCCCAACTCCATGCGACGGATGGCATCGCCATGCCGCTCTGGAACGGAATTATTTCTCGACTTGCACTGCAGGCAAAGAAGTCGAAGCCGTGAGAGCATTGGCCGGTTCGGCCTGCACGAGGATTCGCGTCAGCTCTGGAAACCGCTCTCGCAATGCCGCTTCGACTTCCGTTACTATTTCATGCGCTTCCTTCAGCGACCGACCTCGTCGAAGTTCTGCCGTCAGAACTAACTTCAGGCTTGCGTCCCGTTCGTCGCGGAACAGATGAATTCCGCTCACGCCAAGAACTTCCCCGCTTGCTTCGTTCGCGCAATGAGACATTTCCGGAATCTTATTGCTCTCGATCTCCACCACATGGGGCGATGCCTGATCTAAGCGTTCTTCCTCGAGGTGCGAAAAAAACCGGCCGATCTCCGGCAATTCTCTTTGCAGCGTTCGCTCGATGTCACCGGCCGTCGTCACCGCTTCCTCCAGTGAAGTTCCCGGACGAAACTCCAGGTGATAATCGAGCGCCGGCTTTCCGTCCTGCATTTTCGAAAGCTCCAAATTATGTGGCATCAGGCCATATTCAGCGGCGACCATCTTCAGCGTCTCGAATGTCGTTTCAGCCGCTGTTCGAACAGGGCGCCAATGCACCGTTACTTCCGCCTGCGGGAACTCCGCGATAATCGCTCGTTCCGATTCGGCCACAATCCGCTGCACTGCCACGAATGGCAGAACGCGCGAAATCGTCACGCTCACTTCGACGAACACCACCGGTCCCGCCGATCGCATCCGCATCCGTCCAACATCCTCCACGCCATGCGTCCGTTCCACAATCGTTTTCAGCCGCTCGTAATCGCCGGTCGTAATGTAGCGGTCTGTCAAGCCATCGACTGCATTCAGAATCACCCGAACGCTGAAGTAAGCGACAAGCATCGCGACAATCAGCGCCGCATAATCGTCCGCTTGGAACCAATGCTGGAACCGCACCAGCAGCAAAGCAACGACCGCGACCACCGAGGCGAACGAATCGCTGAGGAAATGAAGGGAACTCGCTTCAAGCGATGCCGAATGATGCTCACGGCTGCTCGCACGGAGGAACTTCGCTCGGCCAAAATCAATCGCCGCCGAAAAAATGAGCACACCGAAACCCCATCCATTCGCATCGACGGTTTCGGGAACTCCTTTCAGGTTCCCAACCGCACTCACCCCGATCCAGACCGCAACACCGAACAGCAACAGCCCTTGCGCCAGCGCCGAGAGGCTTTCGAACTTCCCATGCCCGTAAGGATGGTCCGCGTCAGGCGGAATGGAACTCACTCGCACCGCCAGCAGCGTGATAACCACCGCCGCAAGGTCGATCCCCGACTCCGCCGCCAGCGAAAGGATCGCAAGCGATTTCGTCGCAACGCCCACCGCGAGCTTTGCCACAACAAGCAATGTCGTGACGCCAAGAGAAATCCACGCGGCCTGAAGCTTCCGAGCCGCAGGATGCGAACTCATAAGCTGCAGCGGCTCGGAGGAGATCGTCCGCTCGGATGACTTTGTTTCCTGCAAACCTTTCGCGATTGGTGCCCGAGGCGAGACTCGAACTCGCACAGCCTCACGACTACTGCGCCCTGAACACAGCGTGTCTACCAATTTCACCACTCGGGCTTTCCCCATGTCGGTCACTTTACATTGCGGGCCACGGCCTAACAGCCAGTATGCGCCCCATGTTCCATTTGCCCACCAGACCATTCTCAAAGACAACTCCATTAAAAATTTTATAGTGTGTGTTGGATGCGTTTTCATGAACTACCTTCGTTTTTTCATGAGCAGATGAAACTTAAAATTTTAAAAGTGCCATTCATAAAGAAAAGAGACCAAAGGTTTTTTGAAGAATGAGAGGCTTACGCAGTAATACCGAAAATGTTTCAATATTATTTGAAAAATATATTGAAAAAATAGTTTTTCCATAGCAACCCAACGATTCCTGTTTCTACATTGTCGAACGGAACCTATTTCTGCCGAATTTCATCGGGGAATTATTCCTTGTCAAAAGCTTTTTCTCTAACAAGATGAAACAAGCAAAAACATTCTTCATCGCAGCCATTGCGTGGGTGGCTGCGATGACGCTTATACCGGAGTTCGCCGCAGCACAGTGGGTGAAACTCGGTTTTGGGGCATCCGCAATGAATATTTTTGCTAATCGGCTTTATGCACAGGCCGGTACAGGTAACATAATGTACACGATGGATGGGATTAATTGGATTCAATTACCCGCACCAATACCCAACGATCGCGTTACAAGTTCAGCATCCCTTGGCAATACAATGGCCATTGGATTTTTCTATAACGGCGTTTTTCTTTCGACAGATAGTGGAGGTTCCTGGCACCCCTGTAGCGTAGATTCCACATTCGGTTTTATTCCCTCTATCCAAGCAATCACACAATATCAGGGTTACCTTTTCGCGGGTACGAATGACTTCGATATTTTTCGTTCCCCCGACAGCGGAAAGCATTGGGACACGGTAGTTAATCCTGCACACACTTTATCCTTGGGATTTTGGCGCGCTTTGTTTCCTGTCTTACGATAGTTTGCTCATAGCTGGTAATAATAGTAATGTGTTTAGGACAATCGATAATGGAAACAACTGGCAAATGATCCAAGCAGCAATTCCAAATTTAGGACAAGCTCTTGTTGCGATGGCAAAAATCGGTAATACTGTAATTGCCGGCAGCGGTTCCGACGGCTACCGTTCTACCGATCTTGGTCTGACTTGGGAATTAATGGATACAACGCTATTTGGTCATGGTTTGTATTGTGTTCTTGCCGTCAATAACGATTTCATAGCTGGAACAAACTCAGACATGTTGATTTCTTATGATACAGGTCGTACTTGGGTTCCTTTCGATGACGGACTTCCACAGGGTTATACCCAGGATGCGTTTCAACAGTCGATGATTGAATTCAAGGGCTACGTATTCGCTGTAGGTTCTAATCTTGGCCTTTTTTCGCCGGCCCCTTTCGGATTTCAATAATTTTAATGTCG
>DASYAJ010000390.1:0-9169 GCA_036501405.1 Kapaibacterium sp. (SeqCode) | reverse complement strand
AATTTGCAGTGGCGTCCAGATCGGTCCCGGTGCAACGCCGCAAACCCGAATGCCTTTTGGTCCGAGCTGTTTCGCCAGGCTCTTCACGTAATTCATCGTTGCCGCTTTGGTTTGCGCGTAATCGTAAAGATCGGCGGAAGGATCGTAGGCCTGCTCCGAAGTTGTTCCAATAATCACGGAACCCGGTTTCAGATGTGGCAGCGCCGCTTTGATAATCCAGAAGGGCGCATAGATATTCGTCTTCATCGTCGCATCGAAGTCCTCGTCCGAAATATCGAGGATCGATTCCTTCGATTGCTGGCGCCCAGCGTTATTCACCACAATATCGAGTCCACCCAGCCCGTCGACCGCCTTCTGCACAAGTTCTCGGCAAAAAGCTTCATCGCGCAGATCACCCGGAATGGGAACCGCTTTGCGCCCCGCCTTTTGAATGAGTTCCACCACTTCTTTCGCATCCGGTTCCTCGGTCGGATAGTAGACAATCGCCACATCCGCGCCTTCGCGGGCATAGGCAATCGCCGTAGCGCGGCCCATGCCTGAATCGCCTCCGGTGATGAGCGCTTTCCTTCCCGCAAGGCGACCGGAACCTCGGTAGCTTTTCTCGCCATGGTCGGGCCGCGGATTCATCTTGCTCGCGAGACCCGGCCATTCCTGGAACTGTTCCTCGAACGGCGGCTTCGGATATTTCGTCGTTGGATCTTGCATCGTAGGAGCTTCCATGCTAGGCGCAACAATATTGGGTGGATCGGCTTTTGGCATTTCGCGTTTTGCTTCCGAGACCACTGGCGCGATTGCTACGGTGGCAATCCCTGCTGCGATGCCCGTTAGTACTTCGCGGCGCGTGATTTCTTTGCTCATTCTCTGTGGCGTTAATAGATAGCTTCACCTGCTCCAAAAACATGCCACTGGTTCTCGTCCATATTGAAAGGATAACAACAATTTCGATGAACCTTGCAAGGAAACGAAATAAACGAATGTCAAAGAACGATATCCTAACGAATTAAAAAGCCCCGGACCATACCAGGGCTTTTGCACATCGTGCGACGATTCTTAATTTTTCTCTCTCACGAATGAACGGTTCCCTTAGCGAGTCATCGGTTCCCTCAATTCATCAGCGCCTCGATGCCGCGGTCGAATGTGAAATCGTAATCTCCCGTCGCCGGTAAGCCGGCAGTGAGAGGTTCGATTCCTTCGGCACGGCGAGAAAGATAAGTGCTATGCGCGTGCCGCAGGTCGTTTCCCAACTCGTACTCCACCAACCGCACGATCGTGTGATGAATATCCTCCATCGAATCGGTTCCATCGATGACATGAATCCGGTCCGTGTGTGTTTGCGCAAGCGACATATATCCTTGCACCACATGACTGAAAAACACTCGCCCTTCGGATTCCATCCGGTCATCGCCCATGCCTCTGCGACGGTTAATCGCCGTTTCGAGCGGCACGTCGATGAGGAATGTGAGGTCGGGAATGATTCCAGACGTTGCCAGGTCGTTCACGCTCCGAATATAAGCCAGTGGCAATCCTCGACCGAAGCCCTGATACGCGATCGTCGAATCGGTGAAGCGATCACAAATCACGACCGCATTCCGCTTCAGCGCCGGCTCGATCGTCTCCCGAACAAGCTGTGCACGACTCGCGGCAAACAGCAACAGTTCCGATTCCGGCGCCATCGGTGCGCGATGTTTTGCATTGAGCAGAATCTCGCGCACCTGCTCCGATAGTTCCGAGCCCCCGGGTTCTCGAACCAAAACCGTTTCCAGCCCGAGGTCCTCTAAGTGATCGGCAATCAATTTTGCCTGGGAAGACTTTCCGCATCCATCGATGCCTTCGAATGTAATGAGCATGTAGATCTCCTTCTAAAGAAGTGTGATTAGATGAGTAACGGGGGAGTGGGTAATGAGAACGTTCGCAGAAACGACCCGTTGCTCCTCCACTCGTTGCTCGTAAAAATGCCGATAAGTAAATGCGTAGTAAAAATGCAGTAGAAGAACGCCGCCCGCGCGGCATTCGCTTCCACAAATATAAGCAATTTTTTCCCCAAAGTTTCAAAATCATTTTTTGCCCGCGTAATTATCGCGGGGTGGTCGCCGTCCTCGGCGACACTGAACTGAAATAACCTCAGCCATTTGTAAGCATCAAGGTCCCGCCATTATTTCCATTTGAAAACAATACATTTCGCGCGGGGAAAAGCCAATTCATGAATAATGGCGTTTCCGGCCAAATTTCGCTATTTGTTCAAACAACCATTCATAATTCTTATTCTCCTGGAAAAGATTCCTTCCCTCTGACATCGGCGCTCTTCTTTTTTTCAGTTGTAATTTAATGAACCAAGAATCTTTTACTCATGAAAAACAATCCTTTCCAAATTCGCCGCTGGCCATTAGCCATTCGCAACTAGGATAGGTGCCCATCAAGCTACCTGCCAATATACGCAATCCAAAACCGAAAGTCAAGGGGTAGCGAAAGTTTTTTTTGTGATGCCCGTGGAAGAAACTGACGAATGTAATTTTTGAAACACATTCTGCGTTAATTTCCCTAATGTCAGCCCCGCTTACTCCGCTCGAATCCATTGACCTATTAGTCAAGAATAAGATCATTCCGGTCGGTCCTTTGGACGACCAGGAGATGTTCGCGCTGGCTTACGGGCCCGTTCGCGAATACATCGATAATTTACGGAACGCCACAAAACCGGAGACAGCGACACACGATCTGTTTCGTGATCTTATTCGTGATGTTCTAAAAGTCGATGTTGGCCATGAAGTCAGCGTGGAGCGAGGTGCGGTTGATTACATGCTGCGACAGGAAAATGCGAATCCCATTGCGTTCGAACTGAAACCCCTTTTTTATTTCGATAAAGATAGGCTCACGCTCGATGCCGATCCCATTATTTGGAAGAACCACACCATTCAAATCCAAAAGTATTTGAAGAGCAACGAGTATGTAATCCTGACCGATCTCAGGAATGCATATCTCTTCAATCGGATGGCACTCATTGATTATAAGCCTTTCGAAACGATAGCATTCACAGATCTTGTGAATCGCTTTGCCACAAGCGAGAACATGTGGGATTCACTTCGAAGGATTGAAGATCAAACGGTAAAAGTCGATCTCGATAAGAGTTTTTTTGAGGATCTAAAAAAGTGGTATGACGCTCTCGATAAAGTCGCTATTACCGTCGAAGACGGTTTTACAAAAAAAGAGCTTATTGTATTGCTGCTCAACAAAATCATTTTTATAAAGACGCTTGAAGACTATGGTCTTGTCAATTTTCGTCACTTGCTCGATGAGTACGATCGGAACAAGGACCGGTGGAATTCAAAGGGAAGCATTCGCATCCTCGAACATTTTTTCAAGGAAATCGAAGAATTTTTCTATGAATATTACAATACGGAACTATTCGAAGTGCCATTCTGGAAATATGTTGTAAAAACGGATAAGAACGCCCAATTGCTGTTGAGTACGTTCGAACAGGTCATAGGAACCGATAATTGGGCACGAACATACAGCCAGGGCATGGTCCATTACAACTATCGCCAAATCGACGAGGATATCTTCGGGAAGGCCTACGAAACCTTTATTGCCGAAGAGAAAAAAGATGAGGGAATTTATTATACGCCGAAAAGTATAACGGCTTATATGGCCAAGAAGCTTGTTGAGCAACTTTTTGGCAATGGAGTTAGTGCAGTAATCGCCGCATTGGATAAAGACAATATTAAATTCGATGAGGCGCATCGGATCATGCGCCAGATAGAATCGATTAAAATTATCGATCCCACATCGGGCAGTGGAAGTTTTTTAATTAAAGTTCTTCGTGAGATTTATGCACAATATCAACGGATCGTCGAAGCGACGGACTGGGTGAGCCGCACAGAGAAAGATGAACTTTTCTATGGAGATAAGGCTCCAGCAAATTATAGGCAGACCGTCGCATTCCGGAATGAATTTTTGCTCCGGCCCAATCAGCGTATTCAGCATATTGCGCGCCTTATTCTGCTGCACATTTACGCCGTCGATAAGGACGAGCGGGCGCTCGATACCGCAAAAGCGAATATGTGGAAAGAAGCAATAAAGCTGAACCCCAAAGTCTATAATTACAGGAAGCTAAATGAGATCAGCCATATTCTGCCGAACCTGGAATTGAATTTCGTTAAAGGCGATAGCTTAGCGGAAGTTCCCTTCGAAGCGCAAGTCAAAACGTTGAGTCCGTTTAAGACCGAGCTTGCAGAATTGCACCGCTTGCGAGAAGCTTATTTAAGTGATCCCTTTAATCCCGAACTGGTGCAACCGGCAGTGGAACTAAGGCAAAAGCTGGCTGTGGCACTCGATACGGCGCATCCTGAACCGAAGCGCCAATTGTTCTTGTGCCTGGAATTTTTTCACGTCTTTTTCGATAAGGATGGTTCACCACTCGATAATTCGCAATGGGGTTTCGATGGCGCCATCAGCAATCCACCGTGGGAAGCTTTGAAACCGGTTCGGAAGGAATATGCGAATATTGCGAAAGGCTCTCGTGACGTCGTCAATTTTTCCGAATGGTTTAAGAACGAATTGGAACGCGATGCATCGTTCAAGCAAGGATGGGAAGAATACAAGCGGCACTATGCCGAATATTCAAATTTTCTTCGGTCACGATATACCCACCAGGGTAAAGGCGACCCCAATTATTATAAGTATTTTCTCGAACGAGACATCGAGATCGTAAAACAGAATGGTGCTGTTGCTATTCTTATTCAGTCCGGCTTTCAGACCGATGTCGGCTGCAAAGACTTGCGAGACTTTATTTTGCGAGAAAACTCACTGGATGAAATAAGTTCTTTTGAAAATAAGGGATATGAATTCGAATTCGACGGAGAGATAAAAAGAACGAAATTATTCCCCGACGTTCATCCGCAATTCAAGTTCTCCATTCTACTAATCGAGAAACAAAAAAGTGACGTTGAGGCAAAATTCAAAGGCCGTTTTTATTTGCATCATCCTGACGACTTGTACAATGTCCAACCGATTCCCTATTCTCCATTAGAACTTGAACGGTTCTCGCCAATCAATTTCGCGATCATGGAATTCCGCTCGGAGCGCGACCGCGAAATTTGCGAGCGTATTCGGAACGAACATCCGATTTTAAAAGATCTCGGCTACCGATTTTACACCGAGATGCACATGACGAACGATAGCGGTCTTTTCATTCGTGCGAACACGAAGACAGCCGAGAAACCCGATTCGCTGCCTGTCTTTGAAGGAAAGATGATTCACCAGTATCGTTCGAATTACGATGTGCCACGCTTTTTTATCAATCGGAAAAAGGGCGAAGAGCAAATTCGTCGGAAAATAGAAAGCCATTTCAATTCCCAAGTTACTGAATCTACGGATTTTAAAATCGATACACATGAAATTCGATTGGGAATTCGAGCTGTTGCACGTTCAACGGATGAGAGGACGATCATTGCGTCCCTTTTGCCAGAAAACACTTTTGTGGGAAATAGCGTAATTTGCGTTCAAAATTTTCACTACAAAGTTAGTAATGGGCGAGTAAAGGAAAGCCTCATTCCGAGAGACGAATTATTTTACTTGTTGGCTATATTGAATTCATTGACTTTGAATTATTATATCCGAAATAAAATTTCCGCGAATGTTTCAATCAGCTTCCTTTATGAGATGCCGGTCCCAAAAGCGAAAGCGGCGCTGAAGACGAGGATTGTCGAGCTTTCGCGGCAGCTTCTTTTGGCCAGCGATACCAAAGGATACTTCTCTGAACTCGGCAAAGTAAAGAAAATCGATCCCATTTCTGCACGGGCAGAACTGGAAGTGCTTATCGCTCGCGATTTGTATGGGCTTGACGTTAAGGATTGGGAAGACCTAACGTCCACCTTTACCTATGGCAGCGATTCCACACGGGAGGAATTGGATTCTATTATCGCGGCGAGTCGAAAATTATTCGCTTAAATCTTGACATAAAAAAAAGGCAGGCTCATCGCCTGCCTTTAACCACCCCCCAACCCCCGCCTTGAAAAGGCGGGGGAGTTTTAGGGAGGAATAAATTATTGGCTTGCCTTCTCGATCGTGAATTCGACGCGGCGGTTGAGCTGGCGTCCTTCCGGAAGATCGTTGGTGAAGCGCGGGTCGCGGAGGCCATGGCCTTGCACCGTTACGTTCGCCGGCAGCGAGGTCTGCGAGCGGAGCGCGGTGACCGCGGCGTTTGCGCGTGCTTCGGAAAGCGTCTGGTTATATTCCGGGGTTCCCGTTGCATCGCAGTACCCATCGATCTTCACGCCGGTTGCGCCGTTCGAAATGCTTTCGCCAATCAGGTTGAGCATCTGCTTTGCGCGGCCATTGATGTCTGCGCGATCGAAATCGAACGATAACATCGCGTACTTCTCGAGATCGTTATGATCGACGGTCTTGCCTTCGATGCGCGTGTAACCATCGGCATGAGCAGTCTGTCCTTCGGCATCGGTGACGGTCAGCGTGTAGTGCGCGGGCTGTCCGACGAACTGTTGCGCGTTTGCAACATCTTCGGTTGTCGAAGCGGGCGGTGCGCCGGTTCCTGATAGCGGGGGAGCAAGCTGCACGCCGTCTTTATCGAGCGTGACGGTCCAGCTCGAATACTGGTGGACGCTCGGGTCGGGCGTCACGGTGATGTCGTAACGGACAGTCGTTGCGCCAACGGCTACGGCCTGGCGGTTTTCGATCTTGACCGGAGCGGTCAGAGCATCGTCGCTCGAAGCGATTTCAACGCGGCGGTTTTCTTCGCGTCCTGCTTTGGTGACAGGATTCGTCGGAATTTCCGGCAGGTTGCGCTGATCGACCGTAATACGGCTGGAGGAAATGCCCCAGGTATTTTCAAGATAGGAAGCGACGGCATTTGCACGGGCTTTCGAAAGTCCGATGTTATCGCGTTCCGTTCCAGCGTTGCAATTCGTTCCGGTGATCTTCACGGTGAGGTCCGGATGGTTTTTCATCCGCTCGCCAGTAATGTCGAGCACATCGTGATTGCAATCGAGCGCATCTTTACCAGCAAGCGCGGTCTCGGCATTGAATCCGGTGGCGCCGCTCTGGTTATAGCGCGCGTTGATCGTGGACTGGCCATCGTCGAAAAAGATGTATGGGAGCAGCGGCATCGAAGCGCGGGTGTGGTTCGCCTGCTCTGGCGATACGAGATCGGCAACGAGCGAGCCGTCCGGCATAACGCCATGTGCGGTGATCGTTGCGCTCATCGCGACCGGCGGAGGTGCCGCAGGCGGTCCGGCCAACGCGAACTTCATGCTGGCTCCGCCCGAAAGCGTAATCGGGAAGAATTCCCGGTTGCTCGAACTCGGACTCGGGTCATTGACGTAATCGGTTACACTGTAAGTGAAGAATGCTTCCGGCGTAAGCCAGATGGTATTCTTCTGATTGAGCGGAATGTCATATCCGACACCGCCCTTGAGTCCGCAAAGAAACTTGGAGTAGTTTGGAAGAACGTCCCCGGAGTTGACGGCATCACCGATGTTCTGGCTGTGCGCATAGTACGTTTTTTCCAATGGAGTGGAAAGATTCGCGCCCGCCATCACATGGAAATTGCTGAAGGCGTACTTGAAGAGCAAGTCGGCGCCGATCGCGTTTTGCGAAACGACGAGCGGCTTGTTTCCGACTACCGGATTTGCCGTGCCAGCCTGCTGGTCCCAGCGGATGCTGTAGTCATTATACGCAATGCGTGGTGCGAACATGAGGTTCTTCGCGATCGGAATTTCCGCTAAGATGTGGAACTCCGGCTCGACGATGACGTGGCTTTGGTCATAGCCATAGAAGCCGAATGGCGACGGGTCCGCCGTACCGTCATTGATGGCCGTTGCCGGACCGCCAATCGGGCCTGGCATCGTTTGCATCGTTCCGGAACCCTGCCAATTCGCATTGGCGGCAGCGCCGAAACCGAGGGTGAATGTCGTTGGCCAGGTGACTTCACCGTTGTCAACACCTGTGCCGCCTTTTTGTGCGTAGGAAGAATGAGCGGAAAGGGCGATGGCGAAAAAGGCAAACACGATCGCGCCCGCGATAAGACGGCGGGTCAGATGACCGGCGGCCTTGTGGATGAATGTAGTTACCATGACACTGAGTCTTGTATTTATTGTAGTGGAAGCTCACAGTACGCCACCGATGCTGCGCGTGTTCGTAGGCGTTCCATCGTGAGAGCGATGGAACGGTTCCATGAATGCGCTTGCGTCGAATGCGCCCGATGAGAGTTAATTATCAAATCTTGTGACGACGGCACCAGCGTGGTTCCCATCGAAATCGATCGAGAAACATTCGGTGTTATCGCTCACCCTGATTTCCGTGTCATCGGAAATGCAGTCGATGAGTAATGGCTCTTAAATCAAAATCCTCGCCAAACGGAATAGCAATGGTGTCCGGCGAAAAAAATTAATGCAAAATTCGCATTTGCCGCACGCGCAATGCGAATTATTTTTTTTCGGCCGTGGCAAACCGAAGGTGCGTGCGCAGGAGAGTTACCATAGAGGAGTAGAAGTTACGAAATGAACGGATGAGTGTTTCCATGCGAAGCCATAAAAGCTCAGCAAGAGGATGGGGACATGATCGCCCTCACAGCTACGGCATGATCGATCAGCGCGTGCGTGTGGGAACCCGATACCATGATGGATTCCCGCCGTCGCGGGAATGACATTACTATTATAGTAGCAGAGATAATGACACACCCTCCCAAACCCTCCCGCAAGCGGGCGGGCTTTTTAAAATTCTTCCCTCCCCGCAAGTGGGAGGGGCGGCTCATGATCGGTCGTGCGCGGCGGAGGGTGTGTCAGAACCCGATACCATAATGGATTCCCGCCGTCGCGGGAATGACATTACTATTATAGTAGCAGAGATAATGACACACCCTCCCAAACCCTCCCGCAAGCGGGAGGGCTTTTAAATCTCTCTCCTCCCGCAAGCGGGAGGGCTTTTAAATCTCTCCCCTCCCGCAAGCGGGAGGACTTTTAAAATTCTATCGGGAGGGAATAGCTGTTTATCCCCAAAATTTCATTTAGGAATGCACTTCCAAAACTTGTATGAAAATTGGACATTTCGCGAAAAATGTCCGAGATTGAAACGAAGTCTGTTTTCACGCGGAGTATTTTGAGAATTCTGTGCCCTCGGGCGTCCGATACTTCGACACGCGTTCAAATTTGAGATTGAA
>DASYAJ010000389.1:0-17092 GCA_036501405.1 Kapaibacterium sp. (SeqCode) | reverse complement strand
GTTCCATGACATGCAATGCTATTCGTTCCAATATTCATGACTGTAACTATTGCGGTATCTGATTCTGCAATGCATGTCGTGTCAAAGCTTCGCACCAAAGTTACCCTCGTGGAATCTTTTACGAGAGCCAATGAAAATGCTCCGTTTTCAAGCGGAGGGGGAGGAATTCTTAAGATACTGTCTTCTGGGTTAACGTATTCCAGTGTGGGAGAGAGTGAAAACCCTGATTCAATAACTGAAACCGCATTGGTAAATCCCGGAAAATTTTGCGCGATATGATAATCGTAGTTCCCAGGATCCGCAAAATGAAAAAAGGATGTATCGGCATTGAATACATTTGCTTCCGTATCGGTAAATCCTGTAATCGGATGAGCGTTGCCGGCGAAAATGTTATTCGCGATAAGGGCTGTTTTCGTTCCACTCGCAATTTCAAAAAAAGTGGTGGGGTTGCGATCGGTTACAACGGTATTATTCAGGAAATATAAATCGGTATCCGGATTTTTAAATCCTTCCTCGCCATAACCGATCACGGTGGAATTTGCGGTCATGGGACCTTTTTCTATAATATTCCCGATGACGTATGCCAAGCCGCCTTGTGGAATATCGATGGAAAGGCTCCCATCGCCCGCTGGTCCATCGACAATATAATTATAGAGAATGTAACTAACGTTCGCACGGCATTTCACTTCATGCCCAACTATCGAAGCATGAAAATAACAGAACTTGATCGTGCAACTTGAACACAAACCAATATAAATATTATGCTCGAAGCCAGCTCCGCCGCCGGTCTCAACTCCATTATGATCGAACTCGCAGGCTTCGATCCAGATAGAATTATCGCTTGTATCGTTCCCAGTAAGAATTCCCTCTTGATTATCGTGAAAATAGCATCGACGGCAGGTGAAGTTATTGCCCTGCACGCGGATTCCAGCGGCATTATCGCCATCGGCTTCGGAGATCGCAGCGCCATAAAATTCGAAGCCTTCCACGTAAGCGTTCGTGCCATAGAAAAGCCAGATTCCCTTATCGCCGGCGATATTGCCATTCGCATTGAATCGCGCCGTGCCGTTCGGACAGCGAAGCACGAGATTATTCGCGTTCCACGTCGCCACATCGCCCACGTAGGTTCCAGAATCGACGAGAACCGTATCTCCTGGAGCGACGAGATTCTGGACCTTGCTCGGAGCGATATATTGCCGCGCCGGTCCAACGAGCCAGGTCTTTGCTTGCGAAGGAGCCGCAGCGATGAGAAAGAAAAGAAAAGCAAGTTTTATCATAATGGTCCTTTCATACTTAACAATGAAACGAAGAAAAACTCACCCGAACAATGTAGGTCGTGACCTTTCGGTCACGCCGACCGTTGCGTGACCTGAAGGTCACGCCGACATCCCCCACCTATTTCCTCCGAAATACAAACGAAATCGTTACACCTTCGAAGCCGAATTGCTTGCGGAGCGTTCGTTCGAGGAAACGTTTGTAGCTCTCGGGAATTTCTTGCGGGAAGTTCGAGAAAAACGCGAACACTGGCGGCTCCGTCTTGACTTGCGTGATGTAATTGATGCGCAAATCATGACTGCGAACGGCGGGTGGTGGCACTTTGCCGATTTCTTCGAGCAGCGCGCCGTTTAGTTCGTTCGTGCTGATGCGCTTCTTTCGTTCCTTATCGACTTCGATCGCCATCTCGATCGGTTTCGTATGCCGCAAATGAGTCAGCGCGCTAATGAAAACGATGGGAATGTAATCCAGCGTGCGGAACGTTTCGCGCAACTTTTTTTCGAAGCGGACGGCGGTCATCGTATCCTTTTCGATGGCATCCCATTTATTGACAACGATAATCGCTCCCTTTCGTGCGTCGACGACTTCATTGACAATTTTCGCGTCCTGATTTTCCATTCCTTGCGTGGCATCGAGCAGGATAAGCGCGACGTTGCACTCCTCGATAGCTTTCATCGTGCGGATCGTCGAGTATAGTTCAATCGTATCGGCGATGTATTTTTTGCGGCGAAGGCCGGCCGTATCGATCAGCGTAATTTTCTGGCCGTAGTAGGTATAATCGGTATGGAGCGTATCGCGCGTGGTTCCCGCAATCGGCGTAACGATGGCGCGGTCGAATCCAAGCAGCGCATTGAGATAGCTCGATTTCCCGACATTCGGTTTGCCGACGATTGCAAGCTTGAGTGGCGTGCTTTCGTCGGTTTCGGGATCGGGCGGTGGAAACTTTTTGAGCAGTTCGTCGAGGAAATCGCCGACGCCGCGCCCGTTGATGGCGCTGATTGGGATCGGTTCCCCGAGTCCGAGCGGATAGAACTCACTGGCCGCCCAGGCTTCCCGCTTCTCGTTATCGGCTTTGTTCGCAAGCAAAAAGACCGGCTTGCCGGAGACGCGCAGCATCTGCCCGACTTCCTGATCGAGCGGATGAAGACCGGCAGTCACATCGGCAATGAAGAGGATCACATCCGCTTCGTCGATTGCTACTTCGGCCTGCTCACGAATAGCCCGCTCGAAAATATCCGAGGACCCTTTCACAACGCCGCCGGTATCGATGATGTTGTACTCGCGGCCGGCCCACTCTGCTTTGGCATAATGCCGGTCGCGGGTGACACCCGAGACCGCTTCGGTAATCGCACGGCGTTCGCCCGTCAGCCGATTGAACAGCGTCGATTTCCCGACATTCGGTCTCCCTACAATAGCGACGGTTGCAAGCATGATTTAAGTAAAAAGTAAGAGGTAAGAAGTAAGAGTCTCTTACTTCTTACCTCTTACTTCTTAATGGAGGAGCTGGGGCGGGAGGATTCGAACCTCCGAATGCCGCCTCCAAAGGGCGGTGCCTTACCGCTTGGCGACGCCCCAATCGGAATCACTGAAAGGTCGTATCCTGCTGGATTTCCGCGACGCCTTCGAGCGAGGCCGTAACAGACTCGAGCAGCCGGAAGTTCTGGATGCGCTCCTCGGAGCCTGGAGTTGGCGAAAGCGAGACCATTCCTAACTCATAAAATTTTGCACCCGTTGTGAATAAGACTTCGCGATTCACGATACCCGTTATCGAATCCGCGCCCGCTTCCGAGTATTCATAGCTCGAAAAAAGCTTCCCATTCTCCGAATAAATTTCCGCCGGACGCGAAATCGTCAGCTTCGCCGAAGCTTTCCCCGATTTTTCGTCGAACGATTGCTCGGCCAGCGCCGCCATGCCATCGCGTGCAAGGCTGCGGCGAAACTCGGCTGTCGCTGGTATTTCGGCCAGCACTAATGCCCAGCGGCGGTCATGATCGGTATAGACTTCCTCGACATTCTTCATCGGGATCGTTTGGATATCGACGAGCAGCCAGTCCTTCGGATAGTGCGCGGCAACGTCGCCAGTCGGCGAATGAAGATACTCGTCCGATAGCGCGTCGGAAATAGGCGCATAAGGGGGGCCAACGGGGGCTGGTTTCGGCGTCGGAGCGAAGAGCGCACAGCCCGAAAGGACCGTGGCGAAAATCGCCATCCCAAAAACAAGAAGCATTTTCTGCGTCATCGCCATTCTAACATCATGTCGCTTCATCTCATTCAGCGAACATATTCGATAAGACGAATTTCTTTAAGAAGTTAACGTCTGAATTTAGGAACAGAAGGAATGCGCGAGCCGCACCGCGTTGCTGACGTATGTCAAAGGAACTTAACAAGAACCCCGTTCAGTAGCAGGTAATTCCAAGTGATTTGTTATGCAAACGTTCCCATGCTCCAATCTTTTTGAGGCAGCTCGCTACGATAGTGCTGGACGTACATCCTGTAATTCGCAGAACCGTCGAGCACCATTTGGCGCTCCTCAGGCGTAAGCGGGCGAAGCACTTTCGCGGGAACTCCTGCAATGAGCATTCCGGGCGGAACAATCGTTCCACCCAGCACGACTGCCCCGGCCGCCACAAGCGATCCTTCGCCAATCACAGCACGGTCTAGCACCACCGATTTCATTCCAATCAGCGCGCCATCTTTTACCGTGCAGCCATGCAGCACGGCGCCATGCCCGATTGTCACATCTTCACCCACCCATGTTGGGTTTGCAAAATGGGTGACGTGAATGGTCACATTGTCCTGGATATTCGAATTCTTTCCAATACGAATGCGCTCGACATCGCCGCGAATCACGGTGTTGAACCAGACGCTGACATTTTCGTCGAGTTCCACCTCGCCAATGACATGGGAACCCGACGCAAGAAAGACACTCTCGTGAATCGTAGGAGTTTTTCCATCGAAGGCATAAATCTTTCCCGACTCTACGGTCGATTCAATGGGAAGTAATTCAAGTTCGCGCATGATTCGAGAACAGATCGACACTTATGTGTCATTCCCGCGAATGCGAGAATAACAAAATGGAATTATGTCAAACGGATCCTAATCTTCACGTTGGGATTGTTCGCGCGGGTTTCGTCGGATTCGTTTTTGGATGGCCCTCGTGATGGGTCGTATCTTCAAAAGGATTCTGCGTTGTTTCTGCGGTCCGTTTAAGTGCTTGGGCATCCGTTCGCGATTCATGTCGCTCCTTATACAACCACCCGACTTCCGCGCCGACAAGAAAGGCGATACTGGCATAATAAATCCAGAGTGAAATACCGACGAGAAACGCGTACGTCCCGTACAACGCGCCGATGGAACTTATATGTCCCATGTAATAGGAGAAGAGGAACCGCATCGTTTCGGTCAGCACGACGGTCGTCGCCGCGGAAACGAAAATGACCTTGTTCGACAGCCGTTCGTGTGGAAGCATTCGAAAGAGGATGACGTATAAAATGATCGAGGTCACAACTGCTATAATTCTCGGCACGGCTGTATCCAGAATCGCCACGAGCCAGGCCGGAAGAAAATTACTTCCGACATGCTGGAGTAAATTCGCGATCGGCGAAAGGAATGTCGAAAGCAAGAGCAGCACGAGCACGATAACCATCAGAAAAAAATCGAGCAGCTTTTCCAGCACGACGCTTTTTTTCGAGACCATGTTGTGGATCGCGTTCAGCGAGGTGCGCAGTGTCGAAAAGAGCGCGCTCGCCAGCCAGAAGAGCGTTACAAAACCGACGATTCCAGCGATAATGCCTTTGTGCGCCGCTTTCACCACTTCTGTTCGAAGCCAATTGTGTGCGTCCGCTGCGGAAACCGCGACAGGCACCGAGGAGATGATATAGTTGACAATGTACTCCGCCGCATTGTGGTGCGTGACGAGAAGCGAAAAAAAATAGAACGCCACTAAGGAAAGTGGAATGATACAGTAGAGCACGTTGAACGCAATGCCCGCTGCCAGCAAAAAGCAATGGTCTTCATCGGCGTATTTATAGACGCCGATGCTGTAATATTTCGTCGATTCCCAGAACTTGCTCGGTTTCATTGCTTCAAAATTACGAAAGACCTGCCCCAAAAGCTATTTTTGTTTCGAAATAATTAAATCTTTTCTTTCCCGGACGTTGTTTTGCCTGGCTATTATAATCTCCTACAAATTATGCACCGCTTTCGCTTCCTCGGCTTGGTATCGTTCGGTCTGTTGCTTTCGACTTTTTTCTCGCTGCCTGTATCGGCGCAGATTGGCGACACCGTCGTCGTTCATACGCTGACGATCGATTCCATCGGCCGCGCCGGATATTTTCACTTTCCCGATACCGGTAGCTACGAAAAAGTGCTGATGGAATACACGATGCGGTGCAAACATGCTCTCATCTCAGAACAGCATGCTCCGAACGATGTGGGCTGTGGCGAGTGGGACTATAATTGCGAGACCTACGTCTGGGATTCGACGCGCACCGATTCGCTGCAAAATGTCGCGCCATCGGCCACGATCTCGAACTATCCGGCGAACACGAATTTTCCGTTCACCACTACTGGATCACATTCGATCACGCGGCGGGATGAGAAGCTTGTGAGTTATCCCACGACCACACTTTCCGGGACGGCTCCGCATTATGTCGCTGGAGCTGGTTTCAACTTAGGACCATTCACACCTCCCAGCCCGCTCGGTAATGGAAGGATGTATTTTGTCCTTCATGCCAGCGATCCGGTTTTTTCGACGATCAAAAAAGGAAGTTCTATTGCGGGAATAGTGCTCCCGGTATCTTCTGGTTCGGATACACTCCACGATATGCGCGTGAGAATGCATCTGCAAAAAGGCGCATACAATTTTTATCAGGACACGAGTTTGGTCGAAGTGTATCATGCCACGACGTTCCTTTCGACAACCTCCGACACGCTCGCGTTTTATAAGCCATTTGTTTGGGATGGCGTCTCTGATGTAGTAATGGACCTCAGTTACTCCGGTATTTCGGGAAGCCCAAGAGTAACACTTCAAACAGCGGACTCATCGGAATGGTGGTCGAATAATGGGTATACCGCGCTCAGTTTTGCGGGTTCCGAATTCGTTCCAATCCCCGCAGCCGCGCTCGATTCGATTTCGAATGCTGTTTCGATCGCGTTTTGGGCCTACGGCGATTCGAATTATCTTTTCAAAACGAATTCGGTGCTTTGCGAGGCGCTCGGAGCACAAAACAACCGCGAAATGAACATCCATCTTCCTTGGAGCGATACAAATGTCTATTGGGATTGCGGCGGCGATTCGCTTGGGAACTTCGATCGCATTCAAAAAGTAGTTTCGAAAGCCTATGCCGAAAGTCGTTGGAATTATTGGGTCTTCACTAAGGACGCCACAAAGGGAACGATGTCGATCTATTTGAATGGTTCCTTATGGCTTACGGATACAGGAATGCACCGGCCCATTCATGCTACGGAAATGCTGCTCGGTTTCGCGGCAAGTTCGGGCCTGGGCTATTACGGCGATCTCAAAGAGTTCGGGCTGTATAACAAAGCGCTCGATTCGGCAGAGGTTGTTTCATTGATGTGGAACTTTGCCGGTCCACCTGCTGTAACCGCATACCTTCTCAACGACGGCTCTGGCGATATAATGCACAATTTCGTTTCAGGAATGCCAAACACAGCGCTACGCGGAGTTCCTGTGTGGCATGTTGTGCTCGGCAAAGATACGCCTAACGGTTTTGTTAATGGAAATAGCCGGCCAAAGATTATCTTTCTTCAACTTTCCGATACATCCGCTAAAGACAGCATCACTGATCGTTACACCTTCGATACCATTCCCGACCACGCGCATATCGTAACGAATTTCCGCATCGGGCATAACGATGGGTTCCATCAGAACGACACCGTCATTACAGTCGATACCGTCTATGGCGATTATCTTGCGACAACATCATATACATATGACGAGACCGGAAAGAAAGTCGATTCGGTAAACGTTGCGGCGCAGGACACTGTGAAGCCGGTGAACTTATTCTGGTTCACGCGCGGCCCGCAGAAGTTCGAGCTGATGTCCTTTGTGACACCCTATGGCCTCGGCCTCGATCTCGGAAAGACGGGGAAGACATGGGAATTCGACGTCACCGATTATATGACCGAAATGAAAGGATGGAAACGACTCACAATGGAGCGCGGCGCGGGGCAGGAGGAATTCGATCTCACCTTTCTCTTCATCAAGGGAACTCCGGCGCGCAATGTGCTCGATATGGACCAGATCTGGCCCATGACCGAAGAAAGTTACCAGACCATTCAGGCGAATTATCGCTATCAACCACTTACAGTCAACCTTTTGCCAAATGCAAAAGGATTTAAAATTCGTTCCTATATTACTGGACATGGAGGAACGGCCAATGGCTTGAATGGGGAATTTACTCCGCAATGGCATGACATTACGGTCGGCTCGACGATGTACCGCCGATTCGTCTATAAACAGTGCTCGCTCGATCCACTCTATCCGCAAGGCGGAACGTGGACAATCGATCGAGCGGGATGGTGCCCGGGCATGGCGACCGATCTTGCGGAATATGAAATCACGCCGATCGTCACACCGGGAACAAATGTCGTCATCGATTACAATGTCGAGGGCGGCGTTGGCGATTCGCGCTATGATCCGGGAACGCAACTTGTGAGTTACGGACCACCGAACTTCAAGACGAATGCAACAATCGTGACCATCCTCCGGCCTTCGGCGAATATCGCGTATGGCCGCATCAATCCAGCGTGCGATCTGCCAATCGTGCTGATCAAAAATAATGGTTCCGATACGTTGAAATCGCTCCAGTTCGAATATTATACCGATAGCGGAAAACACCTGACCTATCAATGGTCGGGAACACTTCCCTTCCTCGATACAACATCGGTGACGCTGCCGATCGATTCCGTCAGTTTCTGGACAACCGCAAAGAGTGGGAATTTTCATGTTGATATTTCTCAGCCTAATGGCGTTGCCGACGATTACGACCATGACAACCACTACGCCACGCAATTCACGCAACCGCCTGTTTATAACGGAATTGTTGTCGTGAACCTTGTGACCAATAAAGATCCGCAGGATAATTATTACGAAGTGCTCGACATGCAGGGCGATACTGTATTTTCGAATGGAGGGTTCGACGCCACAACCACCTATTACGATTCGCTGATGCTGCCAGCCGGATGCTATACGCTCCGGTTCCATGACGATGGCGAGGACGGGCTCAACTATTGGGCGAACCCCAACCAGGGGGCCGGTTCATTGCGACTAAGATTAAATTCCAAGACAGGAAAGATTCTTAACACCTTCAATCCAGATTTGGGGGCTGGCGTTCAGTTCGATTTTCAAGTGGCACAATCGGCGCTCGGCGTTGCACAAACACAGCCGGAATTTCGGCACATTGGATTATGGCCAAATCCCGCAACGAGTGAACTAAATTACGATCTGGAAGGAATGCCCGTTGGGATGGCTACGATCGAAATCGTCGATCCACTTGGCCATGTGCTGCACCGCGAAGAGCGATTCACCGATGCGCTGGGTTCCCTTCGTGCCGGTATTGATTTGGCGGGAATGTCTCCGGGAACATATCTTTTGCATATCGTCACATCCAATGGTGAATCGAGTGCAAGCTTTGTGATTCAATAATTCACTCCAGCGTTTCAATCCCATCCTGCGAGAGGGAACCGTTCCTCCATCGCGCAATCGAATCGGCGAGCATCGCGGAAATGCGGTGCGCGCCGAGTGGTGCAAGGTGGTAATTGTCCTGAAACTCGGAATAAGCGAAGCGTCCCGCTTGATCGAAATTCCAGAGCGGAATTTGCTCTTTTTTTGCTAAAGCAAAAATGTGTTGGTAACTTTCGCCACGGTGCTCGTAAGGAATATCTACCTCATCCGGCGCGCGTTTGCGAAGCGGCGCATTGTAGAGTGCGACGTGAATGCCGCGCGCTTTGCAAAGCGTGAGGATCTCTCTTAAATCGTTCCAATAGGTCGGATTAAAAACATAAGCGCTATCGCGCGGCGGCATGTTTTCTCCGAACATGATGCGATTGACAAGATTGAGATTCGGAACGTCCCGAAACGCATTATTCGCAGCAAAAATATATTGATGGAAATGATCCCCGCTCATGAGCGGCGCGAGTGCCGTGGGTCCGTAACGCAAAATGTTCCACAGCGTTTTCGGCTTGAGCTTTACCGAGGAGGTATCCTTCGTTTCGAAAAAAGCATGGACGGTCGAGGCGCCATTTAGTTCCTGTATGCTCACGCCATAAACGACGTACTTCGGTTGCAGCCCATCTTCCAGCATTGCACGGAACATCGGCAGATTCGCTTCGGCGGAGAACCCTCCGGTTCCCGCGTTCATTGTTTCGAGCGGTAACTGTTCCGAATGGAAAACAGAATCGGCAATGGTCTCCGAAAGCCCGCGCTCCACGACCGACGAACCGAGAAAAAGCACCATCCCTTTTCCGGTTCCCGGAAGTGTTTCACCAAGATCGACTGCCATCTGCGCGCGAAGCAAACCATAGAACGTCCGCTTATTCGCCAGCGGCAAATGCGGGACTGAGAACACCAACACGGCGATCAAGGCATACGCGACAACGCCGATTCCTAACGCGGAAAGCGTGAGCGACCGGAACTCCGAGCCGTGTTCGATTATAAATGGTTCTTTCACGCTAAAATTGGAAATAGACGAACGGTAAACTATTATCGCTCCCGGCGATTAGCACCAGCGCGAAGAGCGCGCCAAAGGCGATCGAACGCCGCACGGGGCCCATCCCCGCTATCATCCGCTGACCGACGCCGGTATACTGTGCAAGATCGAGCGAAAAACCGATGAGCACGAAAGGAACCACAAAAAGAGTCGTTCCCAAATGAATCCCGGGCGTTAGCGTGGCAATCCGCGAGAGATACTGCCACGCTGTCGCAAAATTCGGGCTCCGAAAGAGCACCAGCGAAAACGCAAAGACGTTGAACGTCAGGAACATCCGAAGCGGCGCGGACCATGTCCACGGCCGCGTTCCAAATTCTTTGGGAACCGGATTGCCGGTGATTTTCATCCAGGCTTTGTGCAGCATAAGTGCAATACCATGCACTGCACCGAAAGCAATGTAGGTCCAGTTCGCGCCGTGCCAGAGGCCACTCACGAGCATGGTAAGCATATTGTTACGATAGGTTTTCACTTCACCCTCGCGGCTGCCGCCAAGCGGGATATAGACATAATCGCGCAGCCAGCTTGAAAGCGTGATATGCCAGCGCCGCCAGAATTCCGTAATGTTCTGTGAAAAGAGTGGCGTGGCAAAATTCAAATGCAGCTCGATGCCGAAGAGCTTGCTCACGCCGCGAGCAATGTCGCTATAGCCCGCGAAATCGCCATAGATTTGAATCGCGCAGAGCCACAAGCGCACGACAAGGTCCATGCTCGTCATACCTGGAATATTTCGGAACGCTTCATCGACGTATTGCGCCAGCATATCGGCGATGAGAACTTTTCTTGCATAGCCGACGAGCATCAGCGTGAGGCCATCGCGGATTTGTTCTTTCGTAACGCGACGCGGCTGCATAATCTGCGGCAGAAGCTGGTTCGCCCGCAGAATCGGTCCCGCGACAAGATGCGGGAAGTACGAAACGAACAGCGCGAAATCGAAAAATCCTTCCGCCGGTGTGAACTTTCCCCAATAGACATCGATCACATACGACATCGACATGAACGTATAGAAGCTAATGCCGATCGGCAGCGCAAGCTGGAGCGTCACCGGATGCACATGGAACCCAATGGCCGTCAGCACGCCCTGAAACGACGAGATGAAAAAGTTACAATATTTGAAAACACTGAGAACTAATATATTGCTTGCCAGCGAAACGCGCAGCCACATAAGTTTTTGCTTTCGCGTTTCGGCTCGAAAAATAGCGTGGGAAGCATAATAATCGACCACGATGGTGAGTCCAAGCAGAAACAGAAAACGCCAGTCCCACCACGCGTAGAAGACAAGGCTTGCCAGAAGCAAGAAACGATTTTGTCCCTTGAATGGTAGCAAGTAATAGCCGATAAGCACTATCGGCAGGAAAATGGCGAACGAGAGGCTGTTAAAAACCATGGAGGACGAGACATAACTTCCGTCGAGTCGAAGTTGTGCCGAAAAGGAAGGGGATTTTTTAGTACACTAAAAATAAACTGATGGAGGCAGGAATCATGTTAGTAGTCAAACGAAGTAAGCCCGGGTTAGAAAGTCGATTTATTAATTTCCATAGTCTCGGATGGACGAAATATTATTTTACGATGACCCCTTCGTCCTGAAAATACAAAAATAATTTCAGGGAAAACAGGTGTTCATTAAGCGATCATAGTAAAACCAATTCTAACAAGGTTCGGGAATTTTTACAGTCGAATAGTGTCGATATGTGGATGAAGATTATCGCCAGAAATTTCCACCGAGCGGAAGAAATCTGAGGGTGCAATCAGGGTTTTGTACCGTAAATCATCATCCAAAATCCAGCCCAGTTGGCAAAGAGAAATTGATTAATGGCGTTTGCCCATGCGGGCCAGCGGCGGCGGATTGAATCGCAGACGGCAAAATGAACACCGTTGAATTTGGCAAACATCTTCCACAGTTCGCGCCGGCTGTAGGCTTTACCGAGGGGATTCGAGGTGCCGTCATAAACGCGGACCCATTCGCTGTAGCCTCGGAGTTTGCCTTTGAGCAATCCGGTGAGAAAGTACACGGGGGTCCCCATCCAGGTATGGACCGAATGCTTATGATAAAGCATGATGACTGCTTCGCCGCCGGGTTTAAGCACGCGATACACTTCGTCGATGGCCTTTTGGGTATTCGGTGTGTGATGGAGGACGCCGAAGGAATAGACGACATCGAAGCTGTTGTCAGCAAATGGCAGCGATTCGGCATCAGCCGTGCGGAACTCGCAGGGAAGTCCTTCGGCGCGGAATCGTTCCGTGGCGAGGCGGGGACCTTCTTCGGTGAGATCGACGCCTGTGACCGCTGCGCCATTGCGCGCGAACTGGAGTGAATCGGTTCCCATACCGCAGCCGATTTCGAGTAGTTTTTTGCCTCGAAATTGCTTGAATTTTGCGAGACGCTCCATGAAGGGTTGCGTGGCATAGCGAAACCTCTCGACCTCTTCGTAGAACTCTTTCGTTCCAGACGGAAGATCGGTGAATTGCGTGCCGCAAGGCTGCGCGTTCCAATAATCGTGGACGTCCTGCTTTACTTCGACGCTGGTGAACGGGGCTTCATCTGTTGCCGGCATAGCCATAGATTGGGCTTAAAGCTTTCTTTGAAGGAAGAGTTCAATTCGATTCTAACGGCTTTTCTTGTTTTCATCGAGTGAGCATGGGTCAAACATTC
Source organism: Kapaibacterium sp. (SeqCode) (assembly GCA_036501405.1). GTDB lineage: Bacteria > Bacteroidota > Ignavibacteria > Palsa-1295 > Palsa-1295 > PALSA-1295. The sequence continues at coordinate 4,435 of DASYAJ010000389.1, read as the reverse complement.
AAATATAATTTTTTTGCCGATTAAATTGCACACCGTTATCAACCGAATCCCGAACTTCCCTGCTGCTTCAACCGTTGCGTGAATCCTTATGTCCGATCAAAGAAAACCACGGGGGATGAATGAAGGCGGCGAGCGTCCGCTTTATTGCACATTTTGCGGCCGTTCGGCCGAGGAAGTCCTGACGCTCATCAGCGCGCCGTTTGGCAATGCGCTCATTTGCGATATTTGCACGAGCGGCCATGTCGATTTGCTTCGCGCGCACTTGCCGCAATATGCGACGAAGAAGAACATGCGCGTTTCGGGCATGAATGCGCGACCGGAACTTTCTACATTCACACCACGCGCCATAGAGCGCGCACTTTCGGAGCACGTCATCGAGCAGGACCGCGCCAAGCGCGTCCTCGCTGTTTCGGTTTATAATCACTACAAGCGTTTGGACGCGGAGACCATCCTCGGCGTGGAAGGATTCGAGGATACAGAGATCGAGAAATCGAATATTCTCCTCATGGGTCCCACGGGAACGGGAAAAACCCTGCTCGCAAAAACACTCGCGCGCATTCTTGATGTCCCGTTTTCCATCGCCGATGCCACGACGCTCACGGAAGCCGGTTATGTTGGCGACGATGTGGAATCGATTCTCAGTGCGCTTTTGCAAGCGGCCGATTTCGATGTCTCGCGTGCCGAGCGGGGAATTGTTTATCTCGATGAAGTCGATAAGATTGCGCGGAAATCGGATTCCGCTTCGATCACGCGCGATGTTTCTGGAGAAGGCGTGCAGCAGGGCCTGCTGAAATTGCTGGAGGGAACGATTGCCGGCGTGCCGCCCAAAGGCGGCCGCAAGCATCCGGAGCAGCCGCTTGTGCATGTGAATACCAAGCATATTCTCTTCATTGCCGGCGGTGCCTTCGATGGACTCGATAAAATAATTTTGAAACGCTTGCATCAAAGTCCGATCGGATTTGGTGCAAAAATTCCCACGCGCACGGATGAGAAGGCGGTCGATCTCTTCCAATATGTCGAGGCCGAAGATTTACTCAAGTATGGATTCATTCCCGAACTCATCGGACGGCTTCCGGTACTTGCACCGCTCAACGGGCTTTCGAAGCATGCGCTTCACCGCGTGCTAACAGAACCGAAAAACGCGCTTCTTAAGCAATATCGCAAACTCTTCGCGATGGAAGGTGTGGAACTCGAATTCGATCACTCCGCACTCGATGCCATCATCGAGAAAGCGATGGAACGCGGTTCCGGCGCTCGCTCGCTCCGATCAATTATGGAGGAAACACTACTCGACATTATGTACACGCTCCCGGAAAATCAGCATGCGGAGAAAGTAGTCATCACACGCGAAACGGTTCTCGGCGGCGAACCGATGATCGTAAATGCGGAACGAATGGCAGCGTAAGCGCAACCTTCCTTCCCATTCTGTGTTCTTCTCTGTGCTATGCCTTCTTTCATGCATCGACTTCCCCTGACAATCGGGGTTGGACTGCTCGCAATCAGCTTCTCCGCCATGAGCTTCGCACAGGCCCGAGGAGGGTTGGAATTCGGCCTCTCGCAAGATAAACAGCAGGGTTCGTTTCAGTGCGTCTGTGGAAGCTGGTACTTCGGCGGTTCCGGCACAGGATGGAACATGAACGCCTTTTGGGAATTTCCTGTCACGCCGCATTTTTTTGCAGGACTCAAAACCGGATACGATCGAAAAGTGACGTCATCGACGAATTTTGGACAATCAATGGCTTCTGTCGTACTTGGCGATACCACTACGATTGCATCCGTTCAGCTCGGTGAGCAAGGAGATGTCACCGAATCGTTCCTTCAGCTTCAGCCCTATTGTGAGTATTATGTCGGAAATCTCTTCATGCAAGCGGGCGCGGGAACTTCTGTGTTGCTAAGCAACACATTTTCGCAAACGCGGATTTTGGAAGGGAATGAAAATGTGATCTTCTCGAATGGTTTACGTTCGGAACTAACTTCATTCGGCCCAATGAGTTCACCAAATTCCCTACAATTCTCTGGTTTTATCTCAGCAGGATATCAATTTTCGCTCCTCGGGTTTACGATGGCGCCCTTGGTGACATTCCAAATGCCGCTTTCGGATCTGATTGATAACGATAATGCGAATGATTGGAGGGCTTCTTCGCTTTACGGCTCGATCCGATTTTCATTTGCTCCGTAATTCGTGATTCATCGCAAAGCGTTCTTTCCCATTCTCGCGGGTATCGCCATTGCAGCCGCGCTCTGGCCGTGGCGAATGTCGTTCCCGTTCGACGATGCCTACATCACGTTTCGCTATGCGGAGCATCTCGCACATGGCTATGGATTAGTCTGGAATACGACCGGCCCGCACACGGAGGGTTACACGAATTTTTTGCAAGTTCTTTTTCTTTCGCCATTCGCAGCGCAGGGAACCGACCTTATGATTGTCAGCCAGCTTATCGGCATTGCTGCAACAATCCTTACGGCCTTTATTCTTTATCGGTTTCTCTACTTCGCGACGAAGTCGGATGCCTATTCCATAGCGGGAAGCTTTCTTTATCTGCTCCAACCCTTCACATGGGCGAATGCCTTTAGCGGACTCGAAACAACGCTTTTCGTTTTGCTTGTCACTGCGGCCTTTTATTATAATGCGAAAAAAGATTGGCGGGCGGCATTTCTATTCAGTTCGCTTGCCACGCTCGCACGACCCGAAGGCGCTCTCGTGGGAATGATTATCGCGGCTTCGATCTTGCTCGAACCTCGCACGCTGCGTATGAGCGCCATCCGAATGATGGTGCTCTATTTGATCCTTCCCATGGCGTTCTATGCGTCGTTCAAGTGGTGGTACTTCGGCGATCTGTTGCCTAATTCCTTTTATATCAAAACGGGCGAGCATGGTTTCCATGGGCTGCTCAACACAAAGTGGTTCTTGCGTGGGAATCTTATTTTCCTTGCGCTCGCACTCTACACGCTATGGCGAAGACCGAGCGGATGGAAGCTGTTCCTACCAATCCTTGCCTGGTCCGTATCGCTTATTCTGTTTTATCTCTGGCCGGAACCGTTGCAGGGATTTTATTTCCGTTTCGATTGGGCAGCGGTTCCCGCGCTCATTCTGCTCACGGTATTTCTGGTCTCGAAAACCCAATGGAGTTGGCGCCCCGCTGCATTATTCGGCTTTATTGCAATCGCACAGATTGTTTTTAACATGAAGCACATGCGAGAAGAGATGTCACTTGCAACGCTCGAAAAAGGGCGCGATATTTATTATGAGCTTGGCATGGCGCTGCGCTCGATGCCGGACCACGAACGGATGTCCTTCGCGTATCAAGATGCGGGAGCAGTTCCCTATTATTCCGAAATGCAGCATGTCGATCTAGTGGGCTTGAACACCACGGCGATCGCCACCTGCGATTCGGTCGAAGATGCGTGCCGAATTCTTGAAAAAATCGAGCCGGATATTATTCTTATTCCGGCCTATCGCAATAACACGGAATGCTGGAGCGTCTTCCAAGATGCGCACGGCAAAGCGCGGGAACTTACTCCGGCACTCGTCCATCATCCGATGATGAATGCTTACGTATGTGTCGGGTATATCCGTTATCTCGGATACGATATTCTTTGCTATACGCTGCCGAAATGCACGCCGCTATTTGCGAATGCCGTTAAAGTGTACCCGTGGTTTGTACCCGGCGCGGTTTGCGTCGAGTGAACCCAATCGCGCCAATTGCAGTTAGGGGCCATCCGGCGGATAAATCCGTCTCCAGAAGCGAAATGCCGATTTTACGGCAACGCTGAATTGCCTCGTGGCCTAATGGTATGGCGGCTGATTCTGGATCAGTAGGTTCCAGGTTCGAGTCCTGGCGAGGCAGCATAAGCCCATAAGTTTCAAAGGCTTATGGGCTTTTTATTTATGCACGGGCAACATTAGGGCAACAGAAAGCACTCTTTTCTCAGAATTTTTCAGACTTTTTGATTTTTCTTTTCACCTTCCGTTGCCGTTCCCCGGAATTGCCGGACACGCTCCGGACTCGTTAGGGCCGGTGTCTCTCACGTTGGCCTTCCCGCTTCGCGGCGCACGTAACGTTCGAGGACGGCAAGCACTTCGATCTTAGGAGCTTTTTTCAATCGCTCGATTCTTTCAGTTCCAAAAGCGGGCGTTCACTTCTTGCCATTATCGTCTTTGCCTTCCAAAAATTGTTTATCCCGTTCGGCCTGCGAAGCAAGAACCATCATAAAGACAAAGGGACCGGAATGGATCGATCTTCGTCCTGGCGCAGAAATCCATAAGTTTTATGACTTATGGATTTTTTATTCATAGACGTTTTCGATTATCGTATGACGACCATGCTCCCGTCTCGAGCAGTAGTCCCAAGCGCCGAGCTGTAGCGCACGGTGTAGAAATAGCTGCCGGCGGGTTCATTGCCGAGATTGAGTACACAGGGCGTCACCACTCCAG
>DASYAJ010000388.1:0-6003 GCA_036501405.1 Kapaibacterium sp. (SeqCode) | reverse complement strand
TTCGCCACAAGATTCCACAAGCTCGTGAGATAATCCGGCTTCAGACGGACCACTTCCTCATACGGAGCAATCGCTTTGGTTGGTTGGCCGGTCTCCATATAGAAAAATCCGAGCGCGAAATGACCGTGATAATTTTGCGGATCCTTACGAATGTATTCCTGTGCGACTTCCTCCGCTTTTGCAAGCTGGCCGCGGTGCATGTATATCTGCGAGAGAGGAGAGTAGACTATGAACAGATCGGGCTTCAGCCTCAGTGCTTCCTTGCAAAGCGTTTCCGCTTCATCTAAGATCGCGAGGGTACGGTCATACCGGCCATAGAGCCCTGCGAGTGCGGCCGCCTTGAACTGATACGCCCGCGCATAGGCAGGATCGAGACGGACCGCCTCCGTAATCAGTTGAAGGGCAAGTTGGTAGTCCTCCTTCGTCTGGCGATAAAAATACTCAAAGGCCCTCATATAAAGATCATAGGCTTCGGCATTCTCTGTTCCGCGCTCGGCGAGCTTTTTCTTTTCGTCGGAGGCAAGATGCACTTTCAGTCCTTCGACGACTTTCTCCGCTACTTTCTCCTGAATATCGAAGATGTCCTGCATCGTGCCTTTCATCGAATCCTGCCAGAGGTGGTCGCCGGTTTCGATGTCGAGAAGGCGGGAACTGATTTTTATTTGATCGCCGAATTTTCGGACATCGCCTTGCACGAAATAGCGAATGTTCATCGTCTGTGCGTAGGTCGTGAGTTGCCCGTGGTAGCTTCGGAACTCTTTCGTGGCTTGATTATCAGCAATGCGCAATGCTTTCACATTCGAGAGCGCGGAGATAAGTTCCGATACAATGCCATCGGCAAACCAGGCGTTATCGGCGGTCGGGGAAAGATCTTCGAAGGGGAGGATCATGAGACTTTTCCGACCATCCCCTGCGCCGTCCTTGAAAAGGAGTGGGTTTTCTTTTATTTTCGGTGGCTGCGGCGCGCCGGTGGCTTCGAGGCCGAGCTTGCCAAGTGCGCGGATAACGGCATCGATGTTCGTCATCGGCGCACGCTGGATTCCGGCGAGGTGATATGCAAGATCGCGCGAAAGAGAAATAGGTTCCAGATCGAGCGGGAGAATTTTCTTATTTCGTTCTGCTGCTAATGCCACCTCCTTCGCTACATTTTTCGATTCATTCGATGAGGACGAGAGCATCACGATCATTGCTTTGCAGCCATCGATCGCATCGACGATTTCGCCCGACCACGAGGTGGCGACATCGATGCCCGATTGATCGATCCACACGGAAAGTCCTGCCGAGGTGAGTAGCTCGGTTAGCAGTTCGGCCTGCTCGGCGTCCTGGCGGGAGTAGGAGATGAAGATGTCAGACACGAGGATTTATGGGGATTTTAGTTGGTTCCAATTCTTTCATCAGCGCCTCGAACTCAGGAGTTTCGCGAAGCGGTGCAAGATCGGGATCGCTGCGGAAGTCCTCGATATTTCGAAATCCCTTCGCGATGGCGGCTCTTAGCATTTCCATTCCGCGCTCCTGTGCGTGCAATTTCAGGTAGAGGCACGCGAGATTATAGAGTGCAGCGCCATCGAGCGATTCCACGAGTGAAAGCTTCTCTGCCGCCGCCAACGCTTCGGCATCGCGGCCAGCCATCGACAGCACATTTGCAAACTGCACACGTGCATTCTCGTCATCGGGATTGAGCCGAATATGCCGCTCGAATATCGGGGTCGCCCGCTCTGCTGCTGCACGCAACTGCTCGCTATAGTCCGAAGGCGTATGGTCATTCGAGAGCGATGGTTGAACCTGTTCCAGCTCTTTGAGTGCAATGAGAAGCGTGAAATGCGCGCCGGTTTCATTCTCACGAAGACGGACATATTCTGCAAGCACCTGGGCCGCTTCTTTATGCCTGCCGAGCGTCTGCAAGGCAAAGCTTAATGCATCGTAAGCCGCGGCGTAGTTTGGGTCTCGTTCCAATGCCTGCTCGGCGTAGCGTAGCGCAGATTCGGCGTTGCCCCGTGGAAGTGCGATATGACTCATCACCCAAAAGTAGAGCGCCGTTTCGCCTTCGATTTCTCGGACTTTATCCGCAGCCCCGTCTGCGCGTTCGAGCCATGTGAGCTGCCGGTCATAGACACGATAGATTGCCGTGCAGGTCGCTGCAATACCGGCAAAGGCCATAGCAAACTTCGGATCGAGCCGCGCTGCCTCTTCGTGGAGTGCAAGCGCCCTCTGGATGTCCCGTTTCGTCTGGCGAGCTTGATACTGCTGGGCTTTCAAATAGAGTTCATAGGCTTCGGCATTTTCGGTCGGCTTTTTCTTGACGATCGCTTCTTCTTTTTTCGTGAGGATCAGATCTAGTCCTGCCAACACTTTTTTCGCAACCTGTTCCTGAATATCGAAGACATCCTCCATGGTGCCGCGAAGGGAGTCCTGCCACAAATGATCGCCCGTTTCGATATCCAACAGTGTGATCGAAATTTTGATCTGATCGCCGAACTTTCGCACCTGCCCCTCGATAAAATAGCGGACCGAAAAATCCTTCGCCAGATCGATCGTCCGAACTTTTTTATTCTTCAGCATACTGGAAGTATTCCAGTCGATGAGTTTCAGCGATTTCACATTCGAGAGGGTGTTGACGAGTTCGGAAGCCATTCCATCGACAAACCACTGATTGTCTCCGGTTGGTGAGAGATCTTCGAAGGGAAGGACCATCAGCGACTTTCGCATCTCTCCGGCTTTTCCAAGGCGGGAAGAGCCATCAGCCAGGAGTGATTGTTCCTTTACGATCTTCGGTGCTTGTGGCGCGCCGGTGGCTTCGAGACCGAGCTTCGCGAGCGCGCGAATGATGGCATCGATATTCGATATTGGCGCGCGTTGGATGCCAGCAAGGTGGTACTTTAAGTCGCGTGGTAATTCCACAGGCTCTACATCCAATGGAAGAATTTTTTTATGTTGCTCCGCCGCGAGCGAGACTTCTTTAATCACGTTGCGAGATGCGATCGAATTCGGCGAAAGCATCACGATCATCGCTTTGCAGCCATCGATCGCATCGACAATTTCGCCCGACCAGCTTGTCGCGGCATCGATGCCGGAGTGATCGATCCAGACGGAAAGTCCGGCCGACGAGAGAAGCTCCGTAAGAAGGTGCGCCTGTTCGGAGTCCTGGCGGGAATAAGAGATGAAAATATCAGGCATGTAGGGCACTCCTCTGTTACGCCGCTATACCACCGCGGCCATCGGCCGAATGTGCCATAATTCATCGGAGCGGAGCGGCTCGATTTGAGATTCCTTCGCAAGAAGCACAACGACCGTTTCTCCGACGGCATTAAATACTTCGAGCGCGTAGGCCGGCTCGCCATTTGGACGCGCCTCGATGCTCTCGACCACGGTTGCAACATCTCCTCGCTTCAACCCATGCTGGGCAATGTCCTCCGTAAGTGCAACCTCGGAAAAAAGATCGTATTTCATCGTTTTTTATCAGGATACAGTGTTACAAAATTCCAGGTTCCGGTCCATTTTCGAATCCAAACCGTTTTAATGGAAAGCGCTCGCCCACTTGGCCCGGTCAGAACTCCACGAAGTATATAAAGATCGCCTTCCTCTATCCGTTCCTGAAAGATTCCTTCTGCGGGCAAAAACTCACGAATATCGCGGATAAGCTCCCAAAACTCGTCCCGCGAATATCCGCCCAAACCCAGATACTTCGATTTATCGCTCTTGCGTTGTGGCACGAGAAGATAATCCCGCACCTTTGCTTCCGCAATGATAGCGTCTTTGGGAATAATCATTCGCTTTTTTGCCCTGCCTCTATTTCCTCCACCATCCGCGCCACCTCCTCGTATTCCGGTGTCCCTTGAAGTGCGAGAATGCCATCCTTCTCATCGATCAGAAATTCCTTCAGAAGGCGAATATTCCTATATCCCGCGTCGATCGCTTTGTGGAAAGCACGGAGCGCCTCCGGCTTGTCGCCGAGGAGGCTAAAGAGGTAGGCCGTGTTGAAGAGTGAAACGCCATCCTTCAGATTCGTAAGCTTCATCGCCGCAGCATGAGCTTCATCGGTTCTGCCGCTCATTTGCAGCAGCGCCGCATGCCACACACGCTTGCCTTCATCATCGGGATGGAGCTTGAGATAACGCTCGAAATACGGACGCGCTACCAGCACCCAGTGTTCGCATTTCGCATGTTCGCCGACAGCGTCGCAGTTCACCACAAGATTCCACAAGTACGTGAGACTATCCGGCTTCAGACGAACCGCTTCCTCAAACGGAGCGATCGCTTTGGCATGTTGGCCGGTTTCCGAATAGAAAAATCCGAGCGCACCATGACTGAGATAATTCAGCGGGTCTTTCCGGATGTATTCTCTTGCAGCTTCCTCCGCTTCGGCGAGCTGACCATGGTGCATGTAGATCATCGAGAGAGGACCATAGACCGCGAAAAGATCAGGCCTGATACGGAGCGCCTCCTTGCAGAGCGTTTCCGCTTCATCTAAGAGGGCGGGTGTCCGGTCGTAATTGCGATAGAGCAATGCGAGCGCGTTCGCCTTGAACTGATATGCCCTCGCATAGCCTGTCTCGAGCTTGATCGCTTCGGTCGCGAGTTGAATGGCAAGCTGGAAGCCATCCTTCGTCTGGCGAGCATAATACTCGGCCGCCTTCATGTATAGTTCATACGCCTCGGCGTTTTCGGTGCCGCGCTCGGCGAGCTTTTTCTTTTCGCCCTCGGCGAGATGGATTTTCAATCCTTCGACAACGCTTTCGGCTACTTTTTCCTGAATATCGAAGATGTCCTGCATCGTGCCTTTCATCGAATCCTGCCAGAGGTGGTCGCCGGTTTCGATGTCGAGCAAGCGGGAACTGATTTTTATTTGATCGCCGAATTTTCGGACATCGCCCTGTACGAAATAGCGAATGCCCATTTCGTGAGCATAAGTTGTAAGATGTCCTTTGTAACTTTTATATTCTTTCGTGGTGGCCGCATCGGTCACGCGAAGTGCCTTGACGTTCGAGAGCGCGGAGATAAGTTCGGATACGATGCCATCGCCAAACCAGGCATTGTCTCCCGTCGGGGACAAATCTTCGAATGGCAGAATCATCAGCGATTTCCGTCCATCCGTTTCCTTCACAATCTTCGGTGGCTGCGGTGCGCCGGTTGCTTCGAGGCCGAGTTTGCCAAGTGCGCGGAGGATCGCATCGATATTCGTCATCGAAGTGCGCTGCAATCCGGCGAGATGATATTGCATGCTCGCCGGAAGCGAAACGGGTTCCAAATCCAGGGGAAGGATTTTTTTGTTTTTCTCGAAGGCCAGCGCAACTTCCCGCACGACATTTTTCGATTCGATGGAATGCGGCGAGAGCATCACAATGAAGGCTTTGCAGCCATCGAGCGCATTGACGATCTCTTCCGACCAACTCGTCGCAGCTTCGATGCCCGACTGATCGATCCACACGGATAGCCCAGCCGAAGCAAGCAGCTCGGTAAGCTGCTCGGCGTGCTCGCGGTCTTTCGAGGAGTAGGAGATGAAAATATCAGACATAGGTACGTGACTCGCGAAGGAAATAATCTATGCAGCTTCGAATTGCCTCACTTGGACTCTTTCGCCCTCTACGATAGCCTCCATATAATATTCGGGCACAGAGAGAACATCGACGGTATGGCCAAGCGCGTCGAAAACTTCAAGCGTGTAGCCCGGCTCAGGATCGCTGAGATAATCGATGATTGTCGCTACATCGCCTTTTTTGATTCCTCGCTCTGGCACATCGCGAGCAAATGCAGCTTCTTTGTAAATTTCAAGTTTCATTTCATTCCTCCGTAATTCCATTTTGCCTTAATCTGGAAAGAGTGTTACAAACCGAATGCTTCCGTTATTCTCACGCATCCAGATCGTTGCCACTCCGAGCCGCCTTCCGTTTGGTCCGAGCAGATAGCCTTTTAGTTGATAGTAATCTCCAAACCTATCGCTCCGTTGAAAAATTGCCTCACCGGGTAATAGCTGCTCGCGAATATCCCGCATGAGTTCCCAAAAAT
>DASYAJ010000387.1:0-7714 GCA_036501405.1 Kapaibacterium sp. (SeqCode) | reverse complement strand
ATAAACCTCTTCTGCCCAGCCGCCGAGTTTGGCTCGTAGTGAAAATTTTTTGATCGCCTCTGGAATTCGCTCCGCGACTCGCAAAGTCTGTGCGTGATAAAAAATATCGCGCGGCGTGGGATTTGTCATCGCTTCGTAAATCGCAAGCAATTCCTCGAATTTATTGCCCGCTTTGTCCCGTGCGCCGTCATGCGGCGTCGTAATACGTGGGAGCGATAATTGAGCGACAACGGGATCGTCGTCTCGGTGGAGCGTTTCATGTACGACGCCTTCCCACTTCCATTTGCCGTCGTTACGATGAACGCGGGTGGACCAATATCGCAAATCGCTTCCCTCGTTCATTTGAATCTGATATGCGTCAAATTCTTCTGAGATAAGAAGGGGGCCATGCAGAACTTCGTCGGCGTCGAGTACGAAACAATGGGTTCCGGTTGCGTGACTCAATGCGATATTACGATTCGTTGCAAAATCCACCCATTCATCTTGCGAGAGAACCCCGGGGGTGTCTTTCAATTCTTCCCGAATAATATCCATTGTGTTATCCGTGGAACCCGTATCGCTAATCGAATAGCTCGCAATGAACGGACGCGCGGAACGAATCGCTCTGGCGATACAGTGCGCTTCGTTCTTTACGATCATTGTTAAGCAAATGTTCATTTCAAAATCACGCTCTTATTTTCTATCGCTACCGTGCTGTGGGGACATCGGTAATTCTCGATGATTTTTGCACCGGCTTTCGGCGCAGATTTTACATAGGCATCGAGCGTAAACAGAGAATGCTTCCCATTCGCAAAAACTTGTTTCAAGTTCGGACGATGATTATGGAATGCGCCAATTGGGAAAAGGATCGGAGCATTCTGGTCTTCGACCATACTTCGGAGGTCCTCTGCGAGATTCGATGAATACTCGATTGATTCCGTATCGATACAAGCTTCGTTTTCCCGGTCCGGAATATGCAGTGTTCCGCAATCTTGACAGCGAAGAACTTTTTCCTCGCCGCATAATCCGAATTCCGCCGAGTTCCCCGCGTTGCATCCCGGACATTCCGGAATAACCACCGGCTTCGAAGCCCTGCTTTTCGAAGCCCTGCTTTTCTTGGGAATTACTTCTTCCGTTGTTTCTTCGATTGCCGCTTCTTCAATCGGCAATTCGACATTTTCAGAGGCCAAATGTTCGGGCTGAATTTCGTTCGATTCCATGGTTATCTTATGCGAATTGTATTTTGTGTCCTCGTCCGTTCTCCGGGCTGAATTTTGCCATCTTTATTCAGATCGAATTGCAGGAGCCTCCATGCTTTTTCGTAGCGCGTGTGGTAAAGAGATTCCCAGTGATCGCGCATTTTGGTATAATTTTCTATCGTCGTTTGATCGTAGATAAGCATGTCTTCTGCCTGGACGGAATAAAGCTTCCATTTCCAGCAACCGACAAGCGTATCTTTTAAAACGGATGGATTGAAAATGACATCCATAATGCCATCGATCGTATCCCAGTTATGACCCTGAGCATTGAACCATTCAATCCAATCATCCGTGAGACCATATCCCGCATATAGCGTTTTTGAATAGGCGTAAATATCGGGAATGACCTGCTGAAGATCGGTAAATAGTTCACTCTTGGCATCGATGAGCGTATCGGTAAGCCGAGCTTCTTGGTCCGTTTGACCGCTCACTTGCGCGATCGTATCGAAGTTCGGCAGGGTTCTCTTCAAATCCTGCCGAACAGCGATAACGAGACTATTCCATGCGATGAGCGCCATGAGAATTAGACAACGCCTTCAGTCGCAGAGCGTGTAATTGTAATCTCTACCAGGCCGCCGGGATCGGCGAGGCCTGTGCCGACATGCAACGAGTTCCAGTCAAGAACATCGCCAGCGATGACAGCGACGTTCGCCGCATTACCGAGCGTAATGTTCTTGGCTGTAAATGCGACGGTGCTAACGCCGCTCGTAAATGCCAACGTTGCCGGTGTCAGCGATTGCGTTTTATTCAGCACCGAGACAGTGCGTGAATTTGTGTTCGCGCCGGTTAAGGCAGATGGCGTGATATAGTTCACGCTCGTGATCGTTCCCGAATGTGGCGCAATGCAGGCCGGCGTATCGAGATCGTTGCCGGCGGTCGCTACGGGAGCGGACGGAAATCGGATCGTCGTCGTGAACGGCGAATTGCCTGTCGTATCTGGTGGAAAATTTGCCATGGTAATGTTGTATTGAAAAGGTTTTGGAATTAGGTCCGCCGCCAGAATAAAGCGGCGGACCGTTATTGGAGCGATAGGTTACGGCGAGACGAGGACGGCAAACGGCCAGCGCGTGCTATTGTTTTCGTTCATCAGCGTAGGAATGTTTGCCGTCACAAATCCGATGCGCATTGTAATTTTCATTGCAATAGCATCCTGCTGGCCGAGGCTCAGAATGACTTTCCCGTTTGCATCGAAGAATGTCGATTCTTTCAGGAAGTCCACTTCGACATCCTGGCGCATTCCTAAAATGCCCTGCTTTCGATCGCCCAGGATAAGCTCATAGGCCCCAGTTCCCGTTGTCCATCCGCCATCGATGGCGAACGTAAGAGGCGTACCGTCTGCAAGCGCATACGATGATGCGCCGCCCTCGCCCCGCGTGAAGTCCATTAACCTCTGTCCGAGCGTATCGCGCGCGGAACGAATTTTCGCCTTAAAGGACGGAGAACCCACGGCGAAATTCACTGGGAATCCATCGGCTTCGACCTTCGCCATGACTTGGTTGATGTCTTCGCCTAATCCGCCCGCTCCCGCTGCATTCGTTCCGCGCGTGTAGCCGTGGGAGCGCGAAACAGCCGTCGATGCAATGGCGGCGGAATTCGTTGTCCACTGCGAGGGAAAGTTCACATTCAGAAAAATCGCAGAGTCGATCAGTTGTGACATCTTCGCTATCGTCGGTCCCGATACCTGCCCCCAAAGATCGAGGCTCGTATCGCGTAAAACTTTTCTGGGAACGGGAACGACGGCATAGACCTCTGCGGCATCTAAATACCTATTCGTCCAATCCATCTCAGACGTGTTATAGGACGTTAAATCTCCCGTGCCCCAGTTTACCATTGGGAGCGCGGAAAGAACGGACATTCGCGTTTCTGCGACGCCCATATCTACGCGCGGGAGCATTTGAAGGGCCGCCGAATTTAGTTCGAGGCCCTGAAGCAAATCCTCGTTAAACTGTTCCGGTATTAATGCGCCGGAACCGGTGCGAGTAATAAAATTGAATGACATAATAGTTCTCCTTGAAGTTGTTTGGAGCCGCAAGGAGAATATACGTAACTACATATTAATCCCAGCGGCTTTTCGAATAAAGTCATCGACCGTACCCGTCTGCGCAACCGCGCCGCGTTGGTGCTTTAAGTCCTGACCGTCCCGTTTATCGCCCTTTTTGAAATGTGGGCGCTTATCGAGGAATTGATTGAATGCCTCGCGGAGCGTCATGGCCTTATATTTATCCATGAGCGGTTCACCTTTGCTGTCAATGACTTGGACTGTTCCGGCATCGTCAAGTTCGAACTGGTAATATCGTTGGAATGCGGCAATCGCATCTTCTGCGGCCTCTTCGTTAGCGAATGCAATTCCTGCCGTTGCTCGAACGATAGCCGCTTCAATTACCGGGCCGCGATTTGCCGCCTTATAATTGTCGCGTTCTTTCTCAACATCGACAAGCTGCTTTCTAAGCAACTCTGCCTCGGCGTTCGGCTCGTCGTCCGTTTTGCCTTTCGACTTTTTCGGTTCGACGGATGCTGTTGGCTTTAGCGATTCGAGATAAGAATCCAGCGTCTTGTTATTCACATCATGACCCCCCTCACGCATCAGCCGAATTATGTTTCGGCGTTCAGCATACTTGGCATCATGGCGAATAGCCTGAATGTCGTCGTCGGTTGGAGTATCGGGTTTGTTCTGATCTGGTTTTGATTTCAGATCGGCAGAGTTTTGAGAACCACCCTGAAGGTTGGCAGAATTTTGGGAGCCATTCTGAGAGCTGGCAGAGTCGTTTTGATTACTCTGGGAATCGTTGTCGTTATTAGGCATACAGTGTTTGGATTAAATTAGTTTCAAGAAAAATTAAATTGCTTCACCGCTATCGATATTCGCTACATCCTTTACGAGCGGAATAGGCGTCGTTGGCGGCGCTAAGTCGGCTGGAAGCGATGCGAGGCGGTCCGCGTCTGCCTTCAGTTCCGTATCGAGCGTTTTTTGTTCTGCCTCGCTTAGGCTTTGAAGCCGCTGTAAATAAAGTTCGCGAGAGACCATTTGATCGGCGGTTTTGGAGCGCGGCAATCTTCCGTCGATGATCGTAGAGTACATGTCCGTCGTCTCTTTGATCTTCTCATTCACCGATTTAATATCGAAAGAATCTGGATAGGTGACAACAATTTCTATTTTATCCTTCCCGTCGGGATTTGCAATGAGCTCCAGAATCTCTTCGTCGCACTGCATCAAATAATCGCGGTTCTCTTTGTTCACGCCAAGATCGGGAATCATATCCAGCATCTTTGCAAAACCAGATTCCGCCGCTTTTCGAATGGAGGGATCGCGAAGGCGCGCATCTTCGTATATTTCGTTTACTTTCCGCTCGTAAACGATTCGATCGAGAATATCGAATTCCGTTCGTGGCTTTTCGAGGTAACGGACCGGGTGCCCCGCCGTTGGCAATCCGCCGCTATCTTCCGGGATATACGAGCGATTCCCCATGCCGTTCTCATTGATGGCATCGAGCGTTTTTTTCGGTCCTACTAACTGAAGGCGCAAATGAATATGCGCCGCTTCGACCTGCATGGAAATCCAATGCAGGAGCCCCTTGCATCCGCGAATAACATCCGCCGTTCGAGACTCCCCAATTTTAGGCTCCCCAAGGAGGGCATTATTCTCTGAATAGGCGAATCGGCGAAAAGGAACTTCGCCGAATCCGTGTAAGGCTGGCTCGGACACCTGCTTTAATTTCTTGTCAATTCCCGTTCCCGTTTTTCCCGCCACTCCTTTTTTATCGAACACTACATAATTCGTATCGTCGTAATACTCGATGCGCATGATCGTTTGAATCGCTCCGCGCATTATTACATTGTGCGGACGTTCTACTGTAACCCAAAGCAGGTTCCCGTCCCGGTCATATTCGAAATTACGAATGAACTGTGGATAATGAATGGTAAGATAGGGATTTCCCTGCATGTCGATTTGATCCTGAGCTGTTTGAATTTCACCTTTTGCTACGGGATAAGCTCCCTGCACCCAAAATTCTCCCAAGAGCAAAAGATACGGTGCGCATTCTGCCCAAAAGAATTGCTTGTAATCGCTTTTAATATAATCATCGATGTCCTTATTTTCGCACTCCCGCTTTATCTCGCCGGCACGCGTAATGGCTTCGAGATATTTATTGATAATCTGACGCAATAAATTCCTGTAATTATCTGCCGTAATTCGCACGCGCTCTTCGTATGAAGCCGGGTCTTCCTGGCCGGACCACAGGAGAATGAGCGGCTGCAACTCTTCGCGTCCGCCTGAAAATAAAGCCAAGGCCGCCGATGTATCTTCGATCAATCGGCGGCGGTTCGGCCGCTCTAATGTGGTGCGTAATTTTACTTGTTCGATGTCCATGTTAGGAATTAAAAATGTTCGAGTAATCGGTGATATGCGCCAGGAGCATAGTGGATATCATGACGCTATGATGCAAGTACCATCATCCGATAAAATATCGCGAACATGGGGCGGTTCTCCGTCGGAATAGTCCAGTTTCGAATGGGCGGATAATTTCCCTCCGCACCATTCGAATCCAATCCACTCTCGTAGAAATGGATTGTTGACCGGCTTACCGTCGAAGGCTCCATGTATGACAATGATTTCGTCCACTCGTACCCCGCAGCTACCTGTGGTGTTCAGCGCGTGCGCCTCTGAATCGCCGATGGGTAGAATGTGCGTCATTTATTTTCCCTCCCAATTTCGAACAATGCCTCATCGTCCCAAATACTCTTCGGTTGAAGCGCTTCGGGTTTCTGAGGTTCGATCGGTTGCATGGGCATATCGGTCATGCGCCGTATGGAGATGGCTGTGTCCATGTTAGAAATTAAAAATGTTCGATCACGTTAATTAAATATCCGACTCCGTCAGAAGCGTGCGTCCGATCACCCGATTTATCCTGAGTTAGCAACTGATTCCGCGATACCTGTTTCATGTCTTTTCGAAGTTCCCGGCATTCAGAATGGCAATGAAGCCGTCGTTTGCCGTTCGTGTTCAGGATGTAATTATTCACATCTCGAATACGATCGGGCACGCTCGGATTCACTTTGATTTCGAGCGATGCTTTCGGGAATTCATTTTGTACGATTTCCCAGGCTCGGTACGTCGCTTCCGCTCGCCGTTGATTCCCCGAAAAATCTCCGGTAAAGATAACGCTCTTTTCGTCCAGCGTCCAGCCGGGAACTGATTTCCGGCCTTCCGTTTCCATGCTCTTCAGCGTTTCCTTCAATGCTTTGCACATGGCGTTTACGTCGGCATTGCGCAAATACAATTCCCGCAATACGTTCACGCGCCGTTCGTTTACGATTTGATTCGGGAGAATAATTCCGTTCGATTGCCGCTCTTGCTTCCTGTTTTCGACCTGGCATAACGACCAGACGTGATGCGGGAAGTTAAAGTCACAGGCAATGTAAATCGGAAGTCTCGGATTGACCGTTAGTGCCGAATCCAGATTTCCAGATTCTTCGCTATCTCCCCAGGAATAATAAGCGGCGTCAGGCGTTCGAATGAAGCCGCCGCCTTCTTCCTGTTCGAAATAAAGCGGGTCCATCTGGGTTCGCCAAGCTTCGACTTCTTCGGCGGGGAGCACCTCGCGGCTGCGCCATGCAAAAGCCGCAAGCGAAGGATCGTTGCCGCTTATTGCGGCAAGGTATTGTTCTTCGTATTTGAAGTTATTCGGTTTATCGAAGTCCGGCGTTCCCTCGATGATTGCCCAGCCTCGCCGGTCTGTCAATGCGGGTCGAATGTTCAAGTCCCAAATGCCCTCCTTGCAATCGGCGTATTCCGTGATATGAACTCCATCCCATGGGGAGCCTTCGAATCGCTGTGCCTTATCGAGTCCGATGACATGAAATTCGCTTCCCATTTTTAGGCGAATACAGAGGTCGGATTCGTAGGTTTTTAGCTTCCAGTGGTCCGGGATCAATTGCTTCATTTTCTCCCACTGCAATCTCTTTACCTGTTGCCGTGTCGGCCCTAAGCAAGCATAGAATGGGTCACGCCATGGCTTCGGCTGTGCAACCGCAAGCGCCATCGCGCGGGATGCTAACTCAGTTTTCAATGAACGTCGGCCACACGGAGCGAAAATAAACCGGAGAATCGATTCCGGGGTATTCAATGCGCTCGCCGCTAAAAAATACTTTCTTCGTTCCCCCGATAGTTCACGACCGTTAGCCTCTTTGATTGTTGTCCATCGTCGTGTCATTATTGGGTACGATTACACCTTCTTCGTTTACGCTTGTATTGCCCAGCGTTGCCTCTTTCATCGATCGAAGATTCGCTTGCACTTGCTCGGCGAACGTGTAGGCGGTCTCGCTTATTATTTGATCGATCTTGTCCAGGCCCAAAAGCTCGCATCGTTTTTTGATGCACCATTCGATGCGTTCTCCCCAGCGTGGATCGCCGACCTGGTTTTGCTTCGTAACCGTTTTTGTCGTATCGTCAGAACTCTTCGAAATTCTTTGTGTGTCGC
>DASYAJ010000386.1:0-1535 GCA_036501405.1 Kapaibacterium sp. (SeqCode) | reverse complement strand
CAATATCGATCGTGCGCGCCTCTTTTAATTTGCCAGGCCCTGTTTTCTGTGCAAACCGCTTGCGTCCAAGCGTTTGTTCGATCTGAAGCAGTGTACGAATCAATTGCAGCGGCATTAGATTCGTCTCTGCTTTCACCGCAGCATTGAGAAACCAATCGTGCCCACGCACTTCGACCGGCTCCGTTTCGTATAGAGCCGATTGTTGCAAGACGTGCACGCCGCGAACGTCAAGCGCTTCGATTGCACGAGTAATATTCTGCTGGCGATCTCCCATATTCGATCCAAGCGCTAGGTATACCGTTTTCATCGAAGGTAAACTTTGCTCACGCGGCCCAGGGTCATCACCACCAGTTGCAACCAACCCGGTTAGTGTCTTACGAAACATTCAGTACGGGATTTTGTTCGGCACTTCTTCCCAGACCCGGAAAGCCTCCAGCGCTTCCTCACGCATCATCTGTATCATCGGAATCTTGCGTTCTTGCGGAGGAAGGGGGACCTCGCGATAGATAAAAGAGTCATCGAAGCCAACCTGAGAGGCATCGTCGGCGGTTCCTGCGAAATAGACGTGTGCCGGCCGAACCCAATAGATCGCTCCCAGGCACATCGGGCATGGCTCGCAGGACGCGTAAAGATCAAAACCGTCTAACTGGAACACTCCAAGCTTGGCACAGGCATTGCGTATAGCGACGATTTCAGCGTGCGCTGTAGGGTCGTTGGCGACCGTAACGCTGTTCGCGCCCTCTGCGATGATCGCGCCGTCCTTCGCGATTACGGCCCCAAACGGCCCACCGCGGCCGGATCGTGCATTTTCGACGGCGAGCTCGATCGCGCGAGCCATAAATGCCTTTTGCATTCGGCGAGTATAACTGTGAAATCCGGGAACTGGAAATGTGCACTCAACCGAATTATGCCAAAAAAAGAAAGCGCCCCCATTAAAGAGCGCCTTCTAGAAAATTGTTGTTTTCTTTTAGCTCGCAGCGACAGCCTTGCGTCCCGGGAACTTTGCCGCCGAGCCTAGTTCTTCCTCGATGCGCAAAAGCTGATTGTATTTTGCGATGCGGTCGGTCCGCGAAGCTGACCCGGTCTTGATTTGTGCCGTGCCCATCGCCACCGCAAAATCAGCAATGAACGGATCCTCAGTTTCGCCCGACCGATGCGAAACTATCGCGGCGTACTTCGATTTCTTCGCCATCTCCACGGCCTCGATCGTCTCGGTGACGCTTCCGATCTGATTCAGCTTGATAAGAATTGCGTTAGCGATACCCTCCGAAATTCCCCGCTGGAATATTTTAGGATTGGTAACAAATATATCGTCGCCCACCAGCTGGATCTTGCTTCCGAGCGTCTTCGTAACAAGCTTCCAGCCATCCCAGTCGTTTTCGGCGAGCCCATCTTCGACCGAAACGATCGGATATTGCCTCACCCAGTTCTCCCAGAAGGCGACCATCTGCTCGGAAGTCCGTTCCGATTTATCCGATTTCTTAAAGACGTATTTTTTCTTGTCCGCATCGTAAAATTCGCTGGCTGCGGGATCA
>DASYAJ010000385.1:0-2436 GCA_036501405.1 Kapaibacterium sp. (SeqCode) | reverse complement strand
GTTCTCAAGATAGTAATGCACGAAGTAAGCAGCCGCAGCAGTTACGATCGGCTGATAAGCAGCCGGAACGATTCCTGTCAGCGTTTGCAAGACCAGCGCACCAATACCGGCGAGAATCGCAAGCAAGATGTGTTTCATTGTATCGCTCATGTGTGTATTAGGTTGATTGATTGATGATGTCCTGCATCCGCGCGGTCTGCGCCTGAATGGTGCGTTCCATGACACGGAGACCAGGACGGCCAAACTTTTTCTGTTTCATTGCAATGAAGAAAGCGAAGATCATTGCAGGGTCCGATGAATACCACGGCGCATTCGACTTCTGATCGAACTTCGGATGCTTGCGCTTGCTCGCCGCTCGTAGCGCGTTCGCCTTCGCGCGGTCCATCGCAAACTGCGGCGTCGGAATACCGGCGCGGCGGATCCATTCGTAGATGTTCTTCACGGGCGGCGCTTTCGATCGAGCGTAGAGCGCACCGCCGCCACCTGCCACGCGCGAAGGAGCGAGTCCTTGTGTGCCGCGCACACCGAATTCGAGATAGGCGAGATACTTCCCGGCTTCACCCGGTCCGATTACGGCAGAGAGAATGTTCCCCGATCGCGTGATTTCGTGCGTGAGCGAGTTCCCGGCGTTGCCGCCTTTGAGCGTCAGCACTTGATCGTAAGCTTTCTGAAGTTCCTGCGCCAAAAACACGCAGGCTCGCGCCACGCGGATCTCTAATCCGCTCGCGATCGCATTCCGAGCATTCAGCGTGAAGGAGTCCATTAGTCTTTTTTCGCTTTCGGTTTTGTTTTCGAGTCACGCTTCGCTTTCGCTTCGGTGTTCGTTCCAGCGATGAGTTCCAAGTCGCTCCATAAATAGGTGCCATTGAAATTCGAAGCGGTCCCATTCGCGCGGGCTTTATCGTCATGGCAGGCAACGGATACCGATTGCGGTTGCAACGCAATGACGGTCAGGTCCGGAGATGCGTAGCTTCCATTCTTGCGCTTGAGCCGAACGATGTCGCCGATTTTGAATGCGTGATCCATAAAGAGATGAAATTCTCAGGTGATTAATTCAGGAGCTTTAACCTTCCGACTGGAATCATAGCTCATTCCAGAGGTGGGAACTTCCCTACCGGTGGGGTACAGGTAGAGTACCCGTACCGGTGGGGTACCTGTGCCCCACCGGTACTACGGTTCCCACTCGCAACGGGAGAATTCTTTTGTGGACGCAGCTTTAGCTATTCGTGGCGAAGCTACTTAATCTCAACGTCAATTTTATTTCGATCGTGGACGACGGCGCGAATCGGAAGCCGATCGTCTATAAGAACGATCTGGGCGATCAGGCACGCTTCGATCTTCCGATCCGAATTGCCAAGGCCGACGTCGAAAAGGGAATCATCTATGGCGTCGTCTATGAACCGGACACGACAGACACGCAGGGCGATTGGGCCGATGCGCCTACGATCGAGCGTGCCGCGCACGACTTCCTGATAAAAGGCAAGGTCCGCATGGTCGATACCATGCACGATTACACGCCGATCGACGGCGGGGTCGTGGAAAGCTTCATCAAGAACGGTGAAGCGAACAATTATCCCGATGCCAAAGATGGCGCATGGCTCGTGGCAATCAAGCCCGATGACATGACGAAAATGAAAGTCAAGTCTGGCGAATATCGCGGGATCTCTCTCTCCGGTACTGCATTGCCCGATAACGAAAAGCGAAAGAGTTCCGACGCTCCAACCGCTCGCATCATCAAAAATTCTTCATCCGCGCGCATTATTAAAAGCGCACGAATTATCCACGCTCTCTCTCACGTATAATGAAACACTCTCTCCGAAAATTTCTCTCTCTGCTCGCCAACGGTGCATCGCTCGAAGTGATGCAGAAAAATGGCACGCTCGAAAAAACCTACAAGCTCGAAAAAGATGTGGGTGAAGCTGTGAAGCAGATCCGCATCGAGAACGGCGTGGCTGAACAAGCCGTGATGACCGCGCTCGGACTTAGCGATGTGCAGGAATACATCAGCTGGGAGAATGGCCAGGCCACGCTGGAACTGACGGCCGATAATATTACAGCGCTTGCGAAAGTGCTGAAGATCGCCGTGCCGGACCTTGCGGCCAAAATGGTTTCTGCCGATGGACCGAACCCCGAACTCGGCGATCCCGCGAACCCTTCTGGCGATAACGCTCCGGCCGGCAACGAAACGCAGCCACCCGACGATGGCATGAGCGATCCGGGAGCAGGTGGGAACAAATCCCAATCTGGCAAAGGCGGCAAGACGGTAACGAAGACCGCGCAGAGCCCACAGTCTGCCGTCGTGCATCGCATCGATCTTCGCGAGGGCAATTTTGCCACGCCGAAAGATGAGAAGGCAGAGAAATCTGCCAAGCGCGGCCAGCTTGCAAAAGCAATCCTCGGTCTCAACGATGCAGGCATTCGCAACGTCTCGAAGGG
>DASYAJ010000384.1:0-3038 GCA_036501405.1 Kapaibacterium sp. (SeqCode) | reverse complement strand
TGTACTGTGGCAAACGAAAGTTTGCACCACAGCAGAAGCATTAAAGAAAGCCGGCATCGAACCACTTGCGCTCGAAGCCAAAGAAGGACTCGCGCTCATCAATGGAACGCAAATGATGACTGCTATCGGATGTTTGGCGCTCGAACGCGCCAAGCAGCTTGCCGATATTGCCGATATTGCCGGCGCGATGTCCTTCGAAGCCCTGCGTGCAACCGATACCGCATTCGACCCCCGCATCCATGCTGCGCGTCCACATGCGGGGCAGCAATTCGTTGCGGAACGAATGCTGAAGCTGATTCAGGGCAGCGAAATTCGTCAGTCGCATAAGAAGGGTGACACTCGGGTGCAGGACGCCTACTCGATCCGCTGCATTCCGCAAGTGCATGGAGCAGTGCGCGATACCATTGCGTTTGTGGAGCGAACGCTCTCGATCGAAATTAATTCCGCTACGGATAATCCACTTATAATCCCTGAAGCTTCCCTGCCTTTTCAACGCGAGGGCCGAGGGGTGGTTGGGTCTCATCTCGAAGGTGGGAATTTTCATGGCGAGCCCATAGCATTCGCACTCGATTATCTCGCCATTGCCCTCTCCGAACTTGCGAGCATTTCCGAGCGTCGCATCGAACGCATGGTGAACGGTTCCCTTTCGTATGGACTTCCTCGCTTCCTTGCCAAGCATGGCGGACTCAACTCCGGCTACATGATTGCGCAATACACCGCCGCAGCGCTCGTCAGCGAAAATAAAGTGCTCGCCCATCCAGCTAGCGTCGATTCGATTCCGACAAGCGGCAACATGGAAGATCACAATTCGATGGGATCGATTGCGGCGTTGAAACTACAGAATGTCGTGAAGAACGTGGAGACCGTTCTCGCTATCGAACTGATGTGCGCGGCGCAAGGCATCGATTTTCTCGCTCCGCTGAAGCCCGGAGTGGGAACCGGAAAAGCGCATCGACTTATTCGATCTCATCTTACGACGCTGGAATATGACAGGAATGTTTCTGAGGATATTCAAGCCGTTTTGGAACTTATTCGCAATAAAACATTCCTCAATATTCAGTGATTTTTAATGCTGAATTGGAACTAACAATGGAAACCCTGTTTCGATTTGAGCTTTTCTATAAACTTTAAGAATAATGAAATATTCCATATCTTTCTTTTGGCTGTTTTTATTTCTTAGCTCCGGCAGCACTTTCGCAAGAAATCAAAGTTTCTCCAGATAAAGGCAACGATCATTTCCGCGATCTTATATCAGCTGGAACTCTATTCGACGATAATGCAACATTATTGTCTTTTCGAAACATTGCCGATTTCCGAATCGGGAATGGATTTTGGGCAGGACCTGGAGTTGGGATGGATTTTTTGGCGTACGATGAAGGTACATGGACGTATTTGCCGGCTTTTATCGACCTCAGGTATGTTCCAGAAATGGATAGTCCGGGTATCCTTCTTTTTTACAGAGATTGGATATAGCGCGAATCCAATCAATTATGGTGAGCGATTTGGCAGCGGAATGACACTGGCTGCTGGGACTGGAATTACAGTTCCATTATGGAGTGAATCTAAAGCTGAATTCGATCTTGGATACCGTTATCAAAATAATAGCGGCAAATATGTTGAAACAGCGACCGTAGTGGATGGTCTAACTTTAAGCATTGGATTTATTCCATAATGAATGCTTTGGTAGAATGAGTTATAGTATCCACACTAATCAGAAACACTTCTTTCCTTTTATGCGCATGATTTCGTAGCCGTGACCTTCAGGTCACGGTCGCGAAGCGCGGAAATTCCATCGCATTTCGCCGTAACCTGAAGGTTACGGCTACAACGGGGGTGAACGCCGCTGCCCATTCCCGGCGTTTGAAGTAGTTTGCCATGATTCGCCGCCTGTACAAAGAGTATCGGATCCAGATCATCGCGGCGTTCGTGCTCGTGATACTGGAGAATTTCGCCTATATGGCGGAACCATACGTCTTTGGGAAAGCCATCGACGGCCTGCGCGAGGCACACCGGATCGAGGAAGAAGTCGATTCCAGCCTTACGCAAATTCAGATGCGGCAGATCGCGGATTCTGTTCGCTCCCACGTTTTCGATTCGCTGCGGATCGTCGATTCACTCCACCGGGACGATTCTCTCGCGGCAGAGAAAGGGGAAAGTTCTTCGCTGATGCCGATGCTGCCGCAAGAGCAGAAGGGACAGCATCGAGGATTGGATGAAAGTGAGCCAGCGTCTTCCTCTTATCATTCATCGATTGTCCAACTTGCGCTTTACAGCCGGAAGAATCATTTCGAAACGCAGGATACGGTGAGCATCGTCCCATTGCCGGCCGAAGGAACTCCGGCGCGCGCGCACCTCGATAGCGTTCGCAAAACGCTGCACCGGAAGGATTCCATTCGCAGCCGCCGGCGCCATGCGTTTTTGAAAAGCAGCGAAGCGACCGTCGATTCGCTTCGCAAAGCGATTTCGAACCGACCGCCGAGTCCGGGCAAACCCGCTGGAACTACTTCAGCTCACAAATCGGAACAACCGCTGTCGTTTTACATGACGCGCGATGTCGGGCCGTTTCTTCCGCCGCTGATACCGTGGATCATTTTGTTTCTTGTCAATTCGTCCGTTGGCGCGATTCGCCGGATTTACGATACGCGCATCTATACGAAGATGTTCGCGAAGCTTTCGAGCGATGTCGTTGCGCGGCAGTTAGCGCAGGGCGAGGACCTTTCGAAGGTCGCGGCCCGCAGCTCGATGGCATGGCACAACATCGAGTTTTTCCAATATAACGTTCCCGAATTTCTCGAACAGCTCATTGCGGTTGGCGGTGCGGTGCTCGCGCTCGGTTTGTTCGACTGGCACCTCACGGTCGTCGGCTCGGTGCTGATCGTGTGCGTCGTCATTGGCAGCCGATATTACATGCGTTCGCTCTCGAATATCCAATCCAATATTCACGATCAATATGAAGACGAGTATAATATCTTCGGCAGTCGCGAGCCGGGTAAAATTCGTTCCTATTACACGAATATTGCGGATCTTGAAATTCGTTA
>DASYAJ010000383.1:0-3275 GCA_036501405.1 Kapaibacterium sp. (SeqCode) | reverse complement strand
TCGAGATCGTGAACATAGAGGATGCCGGGGTTCCACATCATGATTGCTCCGCTTGGTTTCAGCACAAAGACCTGCGGATCCCCTACGGAACCATTCACGGCCGAGACATACTCGATCTGCGCGAAGCCATCGCTATCGACGAGTATCGGGACAGTAATACCGTTCGAAATCGCATAATTATAATCGGTCGTTAAGTTTTGGGCTTCCTCGATGGTAACGATTCCCACGCTATCTCCCAAATCTCGTTGCGCCGAATCGAGCGATGGTTCTTCGGCCGCTTCGCTCGGATTGCTCGGATTGATCATCCAGAAGGAGAGCAAGATTGGCTTGCCCATATCTTTGTCGAGCGAGCGCAAGGTGTGCGTAGAATCGATCCACGAAATATCGATGCCGGACCAGGAGCCGACGGTCGTAGTTTTCAGCGAATAGATATTGGAAACATTTCCTTTGAATCCGGCGTCCGCGTTTGTGAAATCGAACGAGGTATTCGTGCTGCTGGTGGAAGGCGCGCATCCGGCCGAAAACGCAAAAGCGGCGAGCGCAAGAACGGAGAGGAGAACGATGGATCGAATATTCATGGTAGTTGGATTAAGCAGTAATGATTGGAACATTGGAAAAAACATTTTGTAAACTAAAGTTCTCCCATTCCGTTTATCGTTCGGATGGCGCTCGAACTTTTTTCGGATACAATCGCGGCCGTCAGCACTGCTGAAGCGCGCGCGGCGCTCGGAATCGTGCGCATTTCGGGACGCGACGCGATTGCAATCGTTGCGCGCATTGTTAAAGATTCCTCTCCACTCCTTGTCGCAAGAGGGGGGTCATCTTTCTATTCGTCGATCCTTACCGCACCTTCATTGAACTCCCATCTTTTCAAGGAGGGCTCGGAGCGTGGGTTAATCGATGACGTCATCATCCATGTTTTCCGCAGTCCGCGTTCCTATACCGGGGAAGATTTGTGTGAAATCACGACGCACGGCTCTCCTATTATTGCACGCGAAGTGCTTTCCGCCCTTATTCATCAAGGCGCTCGTGAGGCGGAGCCGGGGGAATTTTCCCGCCGTGCATTCTTTCATGGAAAGATCGGTCTTGAAGGTGCGGAACTCATTTCCATTAAAGCGAACGCTTCCTCCGAGCAGGAACTTCGCGGCGCGGAGCTTGCACTGCACGAGAAATTCGAACGCTTGCGCGCGGCATACGATGATATTCTTTCTCTCATCGCACTCGTCGATGCCGAAATCGACTTCGGCGATTCCGATAGCATTGCCATCCACGATTTCGATGTTCGCGTGGCGAATGTTATTAATGCACTCTCTTCGCTCATGCACGCAAGCATTACACGTCGCGAAAATGCGGGCTTTTTTACTGTTGCGCTGACTGGTCCGCCGAACGTCGGCAAGAGTAGTATTTTCAATGCACTGCTGAATTTCGAGCGCAGCATTGTCAGCGAAGTTCCGGGCACAACGCGCGATTACGTCGAGGCATTTATCGAGATTGATGGCTTTCGAGTGAAGTTGATCGACACGGCGGGCGTCCGAACGGCGGAAGAATCGATCGAAGCTCGCGGCATTGCGCTTGGTGCCGATGCGGCGCGGCACGCCGATATTGCGCTGCGGGTCACGGAGCCATCGGAACGGTTCCCGTCGATTCCCACAGGCGTTGTTCTGCTCCATAATAAGATCGATCTCGATCATTGGAATTCCGAGCTCGCAATTTCAGCTGCGAGCGGCGCAGGTATTCCGAAACTTCATGCGTGGCTTTCGGATGAACTCAAGCTGCGCTCGCAGGAATTTAGTCAAATTTCGCTTTCGGATTCGGAGCGGCAGAAAGTCGAGTGGAGTGCCGACGCGCTTAAATCCATTTCTCTCGAGCTGGAACCGGCTTTAATCGCTGAGGATTTAAGAAGCGTGGCAGCTGAACTTTCACATTTGCTGGGGATGAATATCGGTCAGGATAGTCTCGACCATATTTTCAGCAAAATGTGCATTGGTAAGTAATAATGTCATATTAATTCTACATTATTTCATTTTATTCGATGTTCCACGTGGAACACTTTGCTGATATATTGGTCATTGGGGGCGGGCATGCTGGAATTGAAGCTGTCAACGCTGCGCATAAAATGGGCCTGAAGGCTCGGCTGATTTCTATGTCTGCCGAGAAAGTAGGCACTCTTTCCTGCAATCCTGCCGTAGGTGGGACAGCGAAAGGGCAGGTGGTGAAGGAAATCGATGCACTTGGCGGGCTTATGGGCGAGATTACGGACGAATGCTCGCTACAATTCCGAATGCTGAATCGCTCGAAAGGGCCAGCGGTTTGGTCCCCACGCAGCCAGGTTAGCCGGAGCCAGTATCCCATTGTCGCACAACGAAAGTTGCGAGAACTCGATCCAGACATTATCTTTGAAGGCAGTGTAGAAAGAATATGGATCGAAGATGGTCGTGCCATCGGTGTTATTCTTCAAAATGGAGAGAAACTCAGTGCGAATGCCGTCATTGTTTGCGCGGGGACATTCTTGAATGGCGTCATGCATACAGGGCTTTCGCAATCTTCCGGTGGCAGATTCGGCGAATCGTCGGCGACACTTAAAACAGAGCCCGAAGGTGCGCTTCAGCTCCGGACTGCTCGATTGAAAACCGGCACGCCGCCGAGAGTATCTCGCTATTCTATAAACTTCTACGGCCTGGAAGAACAACCAGGAGATGAAATTACCATTCCTTTTTCTTCGCGAACTAAATATGCTGTTAAAAACACGATTTCTTGCTGGCTAACGCATACCTCTAAAGTCACCCATGATATTCTGGCGACAGGTTTTGATCAATCGCCAATGTTTACGGGCCGGATTCAGGGGAAAGGACCGCGCTACTGTCCATCGATAGAGGATAAAATCGTTCGATTTGCCGATAAATCGGAGCACCATATTTTTCTCGAACCGGAGGAGATGAATGGGGATGTCGTTTACGTCAACGGATTTTCTTCGAGTCTTCCTGCAAATGTACAGCTTGCGGCTCTACGAACCTTGCCTGGACTCGAACACGTAGAAATGCTCCGGCCAGGATACGCAGTTGAATATGATTATTTTCCAGCATATCAGCTTCATCATACTCTCGAATCGAAACAGGTTTCCGGCTTGTATTTCGCTGGTCAAGTCAATGGCACTTCGGGATATGAGGAGGCTGGCGGACAGGGACTCATTGCAGGCATCAATGCTGCTGCAAAGATGAAGGGACTTCCAGAATTTACGCTGGGCCGTGACGAGGCATATATCGGTGTGATGATCG
>DASYAJ010000382.1:0-8284 GCA_036501405.1 Kapaibacterium sp. (SeqCode) | reverse complement strand
TCTTTGTTTTCATCACGATGATGCGGAGTAGGAACATCAGCACGAGCGAAAGCAGGATCACGACGACTTCCACTGTATCGATGGTCAGCGATTTCGTGTGAATAATAGCATGGTTCGGAATGATCGCTGGGAAGCCGCGTGGATTGGCGGTAAACACCAGCTGACCCGTATATTCCAAAAAGAGCGACACACCAATCGCGGTGATGAGCACCGTCAGTTTCGGTCGTGACCGAAGCGGGCGGTAGGCGAGGAACTCAATAATCGCTCCCAATGCTGCTGTGAGGGTCATCGAGATAAGAAAAACAAGAACGGTCGATTCGATACTACCGACCGGAAAGAAATGGCTGACCCACGAAGTGGCCGCGAAATATCCGATGTAGGCCCCGACCATGAAGACATCGCCATGCGCAAAATTGATAAAGCGCAGCACGCCATAAATCATCGTGTAGCCGAGCGCGATCAACGCGTAAATCGCGCCGAGGCTCACTCCATTAACTAACTGCTGTACAAATTGCACAATTCTTTTTCTTGCTCTTTTTCAGAATGTCATTCCCGCGAATGCGGGAATCCAGTTCTTGATATGCTGGATTCCCGCATTCGCGGGAATGACAGAAGAATCCGCGTACTCGTGGTTCTCTTTATGGCTTGAACGGCGTCTGTGGTTCCCCATTCGGTCCGATTCGCTGCGCGAAATGGAATGCGCCGTTCACAATCTTGATGATGGTGATCGGCTTTTGTGCGTTGCGGAATTCATCGATCGTAATCGCTCCCGTTACACCTGGGAAGTTTTTCGTATTCGCAATCGCCGTCTTCACTTTTGCAGAGTCCGTCGAACCGGCGCGCTTGATCGCATCGGCTAAGATTCGGGCGGCGTCGTAGCCCAGCGCTGCCATCGCATCGGGAACCGCATGGTACCGGTCCTGATACTTTTTGATAAAAGCCTGCACGGTCGTATCGGGATCTTCGGTCGAAAAGTGATCGGAGAAATAGGTGTTATTGAACTGCTGCTCGTTGCCTTTCGTCAGTTCCGGCGAGTCCCATCCATCGCCGCCCAGGATCGGGCAATCGATCCCGAGTTCGCGCGCCTGCCGCACGATGAGTGAAACTTCCGTATAATATCCCGGAACGAAAATCACGTCCGGATTCGAACCCTTGATGCTGGTCAGCGGCGCATGAAAGTCCTTATCGCCCGATGAGTAGGACTGCTCACTCACGATTTCCCCACCAGCGAACGTGAACGTATTCTTGAAGGCATCGTCGAGGCCGACGGAGTAATCCTGCTTCACATCGGTCAGAATGGCCGCTCGCTTTTTGCCGAGGGAACTCATTGCGAAGCGCGCCATCGTTTGGCCCTGAAACGGATCGGTAAAGCAGATGCGGAAGATGTAATCGCCTTTTTTTGTCACGTCCTCGTTCGTGGAGGCGGGTGTAATCATCGGGACATGCGCCTGCTGGCAAATCGGCGCGCCTGCCATCGAGCGGCTCGAAGCCACTTCGCCAAGCACCGCGACGACATGGTCCGAATTCACCAGCTTCTGCACGCTGGCGACGGCGTCTTCGGTCTTCGACTGATCGTCCTCGGTCATCAGGTCGAGTTGCTTGCCAAGTACGCCACCTGAAGCATTGATCTCATCGACGGCCAGCACATCGCCATTATGCACCGACTGCCCGAACGTCGCGGTGCCGCCCGTCAGCGAAGCGAATTCGCCGACCGGGATGGTATCGCCCGCTGGGGCGCCTGTTTTTTTACAGCTTGAAAAGAATCCGATCGCAAGCATCGCGATCAGCACGAACGAAAAGTGGCTAAGGCACGAAATCTTTTTCATATCAATATGCAATGAATAAATTATCCGCTACAAAAATACTATAATTTTCGCGCGAAGCCGGTCATTTTGCCATTTGCAGATGCGTACCTGCTGTTGGACAGCCTTCGTGAAGCAGGCGCTTCGACTGCGACCACTTGCTACTCCACATTCCGTTTTAGTCCGGCAAGCTTCGTCCGCTTCACGGGGGATTTTCGGAACCGTTCCGAAAATTCTTCCTGCTGCATCGTTAGGATGTTTTCTTTCGTCATTCCAAGGTTCCCATCCCGCGGCGCAAATTCAGGAATGGGCGTTTGCTCGGCAAAGCGGTTCCAGGGGCAAACATCCTGGCAGATATCGCAACCGTACATCCAGCCATTCATCTTTTCTTTGAGCGTTTGCGGAATCGCGTGCTCTGGTTTCAACTCGATCGTGAGATACGAAATACATTTGGTCGCATCGATCTCATAAGGTCGCAACGCCTCGGTCGGACAAGCATCGATGCAACGCGTGCAGGTGCCGCACAGATCTTCAGCGGGCGAATCGGGTTCGAGATCGAGCGTAAGAATAATCTCTGCCAGAAATACCCAGGAGCCAACTTCTCGAGTGAGAATATTGGTATTCTTTCCTTCCCATCCAATTCCGGCGCGTTCGGCAATCGGTTTTTCCAAGAGCGGACCGGTATCGGTATAGTAACGCGCTTCGGTTTCCGGCGCGAGCATTTGAATTTCCGCAAGCAGGCGGCGCAGCATCGGCGGAATGATTTCGTGATAATCGGTCCCCCACGCATAGCGGGAAATTTTGTTTTCCTTCTGCTCGGGACCTTCTCGATAATAATTCAGCGCAAGCGAAAGAATGCTCTTCGCTTCGGGAAGAATCGTTCGCACATCGCGGCGCTTTTCTTGATTTCGTTCCAGCCACTCCATCATGCCATGCGCGCCGGCAGCGACCCACGCCGCAAAACGATCGGCCGCCTCCTCGAAGGGTTCAGCTGTCGTAATGCCCGCTTTGGTGAAGCCAACTTCAAGTGCTTTCTGTTTGATGGCTTCTGTCAATTCCCGTCGTGTCATGGAACAATGGCCACTTTTGCAATCGCGTGGGACGCGTGAGTTTCGACAATCGCAAAATAAATTCCGCGCGAGAGACTTGCGAGATCGAACATTTCGGTTCCCGAACCCTGCGCGCCGAATACTTCGCTTCCGAGCAGATCGTAAAGTCGCAGACCGTAGTTCTGCTCACCGGTCACGACCGAAAGACTCGTTCCAGATTGCACGATGCGAATTTCCGACGCAGCCGGCGCCGCTGCAACGCCGTCCTCGATTTGAAATTCAAGATCCGGACAGGAAAGCGTATCGAGATTGAACCGGGTCGCGATGGTGTAGCGTGTCCCCGCTGTGGACACAATCGTTCCGAGCGTCGGAGCCGATGGAACGAACGTCGCGCCGGACTTCATGTAATAGGTGTTCCACTCCGAAGAAGATTGAAGGACAATCGTACCGCCTTGTTCGACAAAAAAAGTTTGCGGATACGCCGCCGCGCCGACCGTATCGATTCCCCCTGCCTTCACCCACACAAACGGATCGGGGGAACCTTCGTTGTCCGTGACGTCGGCAGCAGAAAGGGGAATCGTGGCATTGCAGGAAAGGACACGCACGGTTGGGAATGCCTCGGTCCCGCACCCTGCTCGATTAATCGCGGTGAGGGAGCCGGTATGTAAACCCGGGGAACTGAAGGAAACGAAGACGCTATCTCCGGTATCGTTCAGCACGCTGGCGTCCTGCGGAAAGGCCCAGAAAAAGGAATCGGCGGCGGGAACCGAAGTCGCGCTAAAGAGAACGGTCTGGCCCGCCAGGATTGCCGACCCGCCGAGCGAATCGGCCACGGGAGAAAGAATATCGTTCCCAGCCGAAATCGCAGCGACGGGAAGAGGCGCGTACAACGCTTCCAAATCCGTTCCATTATCGTTCGAAACAATGGCAGGACTCGACGAGGTAACGCGCACACGATAGCGAAGACCGGCGTTCAGGAGCGCGAAACGGATCGTATCGAGCGGCGAGGAACTCGTTCCGACCACCGTCGGCGCTGCGAAGGAACCGTTCGCGTCCGAAAGCTCCGCGCTGAAAACATTCCCATCGGCAAATGTTCCCGTCGTGGAATAGGGCACTGCGACCGTATCGCCGATGCAGTAAAACACGGTAGAGATCGTTCCCAGCGCAATGGTTGGCTGCGCATCGGCGCGACCGGCCACCAGGAAAATAACGAGAAGAGAAAGGCATCGTTTCATCCAACACACAACACAACGCCGCGAAGAAAGTTACCTCACATGCGCCAGGGCGATCTTCCGCACCGTTTCTTCGCCAGCAGATTGCACGACCGCGAAATAAAATCCTGCCGGCAGCGCCGATAAATCGAGATCGAGGGTCCCCGAACCATGTTGCGAGAGAACTTCGCTTCCGAGGAGATTGGAAATGCGGATGTCGATTGGCTGATTTGCATCATTCAAGAGAACCTGATTTCCAATTTGGTGGAAATCTAATTTAGGTTTAAAAGTGGTCTGAAGGCCTTGCGTTTGAACTTGACTATAATCAAAGCTAAGGCTATCACATGAGCATGTGTCCACCGTTGCATTGGGTCCAAGAGAAAGATGAATATCTGTATCAAGTACAACTGTTTCAAAGTCCGCGTCGTCCTTTCCAGGATAAAAAGCACCATCTCTTATATAGTATGTACTCCATTTCGCATTTTCGGCAATTACGGAACCCCCTGATTCCACAAAGACAGTTCGATTCGGGATGTCACCATCATCCGTGTATATTCCTCCTGCCTTTACCCAAATAGCTGTAGAAGTATCCAAAAGATCACCTTCCGCATCTGTAACTACGCGCGCCCATTGCGGAATCACAGGATGACAACTAAGAATATTGTATTGGAATTGAGCTGTTGCAGTACATCCGTTAGAATTTGTTAAAGACACGCTTCCGATTTTTAGCCCAGGCGTGGAATACTTTACGAACGTGTGTTGTGAGTCCGGTTGTGATGGATTTGCATCCTGCCCAAATTGCCAAAGGTATGTCCCAGATAGAGAAGTAGAGGGGTCAGCATACAAATTGATGTTCCTATTCACCACGTTAATGGGGACTGGATAGGGAGAAAGATAATAGAATTCTAATCGGAAAAAAAACGCTGCGGGTGAAGGAACTATAACAGTCTGGACTTGAATGTCTGCATCGTTCTCAGTCGAAATCTCATAAGGATCGGTTGATTCTACACGAACACGATAATGAGATCCAACCGATGTAAGCGGAATTACCAACGTATCGGAATTTTTAACGCTCGAATCGACAATCGTGAAACTTGTGAATGATCCACTGGCATCGGAAAGTTGAGCTAAGAATTTGTTATCGCTAGCGAATGTCCCGCTTGCCTCGTAAGGTAGGAATAGTGTATCTCCTTCACAATACGAGTGCTTCGAAATATTTCCAAGTGTGATGGACTGCGCCCGCAGCGATATGGAAACAAGAATCAAGGTCAAAGTAAAGTATTTTTTCATAACTAAATAACTTCGGATATCAGGCTTCGTTACACCTCTCGCACCCACACTTCTGCATCCTCGATCCGTACCTCATAGACTGGTATGCTGCCGCTTCCTTCAACCGGCGCGAGCTGGCGGCCGCTCGGTATATCGAAGACCCAGCCATGCAGTGGGCAGGTGACCGTTCGGTTCGCGCAATCGACCGTGCCCGCCGCCAGCAGCGGCGACATCTCGTGCGGGCAGATATTCGACGTCGCGTAAACCTGTCCCTCGATTCGGAAGAGCGCAATCTCGCCGTCATCCACGGTAACCATTCTGGCGCGCTCGCACTCGGTAGGGAGTTCCTCCAGTGTGCAAGCGTAGAGGAACTCTTTCAGCGATTCCGTCTCGCCGTTCCGTTCCCTTCGCGCCGCTTCGAGGACTTCGTCATCGATGTCGAACATATCGGAACCTGAACCATGGAAAGGGACAAGGAGTTTTTAGGATGGAGCCAAACGGATGGTCAGGGATCATCGGTGAGGCGCCTTTTAAGGAGAGTTAGCGGGAGTTATTT
The DNA here is from genome assembly GCA_036501405.1 of Kapaibacterium sp. (SeqCode). Lineage (GTDB taxonomy): Bacteria > Bacteroidota > Ignavibacteria > Palsa-1295 > Palsa-1295 > PALSA-1295. Next base: position 2,397 of record DASYAJ010000382.1, on the reverse strand, counting down.
CGAACTTAACCGAAAGGCTTCACCGTTTTAGTGGCGTGGCTGAAAGTTCCGATCTTACCCCGAAGAGCGAGCGTACGCGGCGTCTGGCCGAGCGGTTCGGCATGGCGCCCGCCGATCTCGACGAGTTGCTCAGCGCGACCCACGCGGAATATGGCACTTCGAATGAAGCTGCTTTAAATAAATCGGCTTCGAGCGAACCTGCCTCGCCTACGCCAGTCCCCCCGGCACGAACGCCGATCGAGCAAGCGGCGGAGCGGATTGCTCCGGTTCCCGCGCCAAAGCCGCGAAGAACGCCGCCGCCGAACAAGCAGCTTTCGGCTGGAACGATTATAGCGATTTTCACTGTGCTGCTTATTGCGCTTGGGGTTGCAGTGTCGTTTCAGGAGGGTTGTTTTCGGCAGCGCAAGGACCGCGTAGCGCAAAAGCCGATCGATACCGTGCAGCGCATGTTGGATACGGCTGCGGCACGGGCTTCCGCGCCGCAGGCGCCGACACAAGTTCCCGCCGGTCAGCTTCCGCCTGAATCGGTAACCATTCCCAGAGAGGCGCCCGTCGGCACCACCGGACCGCCCGCGCCCGCCGCAAGCCATACCGCCAAACCACTCCTCAGTACGACGAGCGAGTTCCAGGCCGAGGAAAAACTGGCCGAACTCCGCGCCGACGGCAACACGCACGCCCGGCTCCGCGCCACGCGCAAACACGGGAGCGTGCGCTATGAGGTGATGGGGAGGTAAAAGAGAAAAAAATTGTTCCCAGGGTTACGCTTCGCTGCACCCTGGGCCAAACACCAGTAACATTTTCGGGTGCAGCGAAGGGAACCAGGCTTCGCTGCACTTGGGCCAAATACCAGGTAACTTTTTCGGAATTTGGCCCCCGGCTGTAGTGAAGCGGAACCCGGGGACTGAGAGAATTGCAAAGATAAAACTTAGCATGGCACATTCTTACAGCGGGATTTATTATCATTTGATTTTTCATACAAAATCGAATGCGGTGCTCATTCCACGTTCATTGTTCGAGCCGTTATTTGCCTACATTGGAGGTATCATTCGAAAGGATGACGGCGTTTTGCATGAGGCCGGTGGCATGCCGAACCATCTGCATTTGCTAGTGACGATAAGCCGGGACGTCTCTATCGCTAACGCGGTTCGTGCGATTAAAGCACGATCCTCGTTTTGGTTATCGAAACAAGGCGTAGAAAATTTTGGTTGGCAAAATGGCTATACCATTTTTTCAGTGAGTGCCAGTATAGCTCCCAAAGTTCAGACGTACATTCGAAACCAGGAGCAGCATCATAGAAATCAGGATTCGATAGAAGAGCTAAGAATATTTTACGAGCGTCACGGCGTTATGGAGTCTGAGCGAACAATTCCGCCTCGATAATTAGAACGGCATTTGAGTTAGTCATGCAGGCATTGTTGAAGAAGAGGGGAATTTCTAATTTTTCCGGAAACACCCTATGGAAAAGGTGCTCGCGTTAATGAAATCTTCATGAGTATTCAACGCAGACTCGCTTTTTGAAAAGTAGTGTTGCGAAGAAAAATGCTTTTTCGGCTGTTTTGATGGGTGAGAATTAAAAGCGCAACGTCATTCCGAGTCCGGCGCCGTCGGGGACGTAGGTGGGTGCGAAAGTCGTTTGGGCGAGGAGGTGGGAGATGGTGGTTTCGAGCGAGCCGGTTTCGTGAGCTTTGGTGGGGACGGAGACGTCGGCATTGGGGTTGGGCGAGAGAAGATCGCCGAAGCCGATTCCGAGGGCGATGGCGAGCGGGAAATCGCTCCACCAGTGTACGCTCTGCGCGACGAGGCCGGCCGCTACTCCGGTGCAGATCGCGTAGCCGACTGGCCTGATCCAGGCTTGCTCCGGGTAGTTGTTCGCGATGACGACGAGTGTGGCGAGCACGGTTGTCAGGTGGCCGGATGGGAACGCATCGTAGTTGGATGTGTGGTGGAGATAGTCGATTTGGTTCGGGAACCAGTCCCATACGCCAGTAGGATTTGCGGAGATGTCGATGGGGCTTTGTCGGCCGGTGATGTGCTTCAAAAGCTGGACGACTCCGCCGGAAGCGAGAATGACTTCGGTGATTTCGGATGCGCAGCGAATGGCGCGTTTGTCGCTGGCGATGACGCCGTAAGCGAGATAGGCGGCGGAGAGTCCGAATTGGAACCTTCCATCGCCGACATCGACGAAGAGATCGGCGGTGTTTCGGAAGGAACTGTTGCGGTTGTATTCCTTTTCGAAGGGCGTCCAAAGCTGGTTATCATAGAGGATCATGAGCGCTGTGGAAGCGGCGATGAGGGAGATTTGCGGCCAGTATCGAAGTCGAAAATTATCAGCGACCCAATCGCGCCAGTCTGTCGGGAGATTGGTGATGAAGTCGAGCGGGTTGGGTACTTCGCGGC
>DASYAJ010000381.1:0-2782 GCA_036501405.1 Kapaibacterium sp. (SeqCode) | reverse complement strand
CCGGTAGGGGTCCAACGATTGTGCTTTGGTCGCTCCGTCGTTCAAAAGAAAAAAGAGAATGCCAAACAGGAAGAGGAACTTTTGGAACTTCATAGCAATAACGTAATTTTACTTCTTCTTTAAAAATCCGGCGATTCCTTTTTTAATATCTTCGGTTCCGCGAGCGAGCGCGTTCATCGAGGCGGCATATTCGAGCCCGGCTTCGAGGCTCATTCCATGCTGCGCGGCCAGCAATGATTTTGTCAGCGCAATGGCGCTCTGGGAATTGTTCGAAACGCGCGACGCATACTCCCGCACCGCCGAATCGAGCATCGCGCAGGGAACGACATACTGCGCCAGCCCGAGCGAATAGGCGTCCTCCGCAGAAATTTTGCGCGCGCTCAGCAGCAGTTCCCGCGCGTGCTGCTCTCCAATTTTTCGAACGAGAAAAATGCTGACGAGCGCGGGAATGAATCCGATGGCCGTTTCCGTATAGCCAAACTGCGAATCGTCCGCCGCAAAAATGACATCGCAGACCGTCGCAAGGCCGCACCCGCCGGCCAGCGCAGCGCCATGGACTTGCGCAATCGTGAATTTTGGGAATGTATAGATCTGCCACAAGAGATCGCGCAGCGACCGCGAATCCGCAAGGTTTTCTTCGGGGCCGTTTTCCGAAATTTGCTGAAGATAGGCAAGGTCCGCGCCGGCGCTGAAGGTATTGCCCTGACCGCGAAGAATCACCACGCGCACGTCAGCATCGTGCTCCAGTTCCTTGAAGGCGGATTTCAGTTCCGAAATGAGTTCCGGCGAGAGCGCGTTTCGTTTTTCTTCGCGAGTCATGGTAATCCATGCGATCGGATGGGAACGGCTGATTTCTAAGAACGCGTATGACATGGCCAGTGAATCGATTATCGAAAATGACGACCTTGTTGCTGACGAAAAAGACGATAAGAATAGACGGAAGTACCAATGGCAAGTGCGATCACCGTCCCCAACGCAAGGAATAAACCAACGGATGGAAAGAGAAAGACGAGAACGATTCCCAGCAGCGAACCCCAGGTCCAAAGTTTTCCGCTGAAGGCATGGGTGCGGTTCCAGTTCTCTTCACTTTCAAGCGTCCATGGCAGGCGAATCCCGATCATGTAATTTTGCTTGAGTTTCGGCATCGCGAAACCAAGGGCAAAGAACAGAACGAGTACCCCGATGGCGATGAGCGGTCCGACATCGAAGCGTGGATTAAACGAACTCGCTTGTGTGAGGAAGAAAATATAGGTAAAGAATGCCGCTATCGCAAACCGGATCCAGCGATACGCCGGTGAGGATGCATGGATATTTTGTTGCTTCGGATCGAGCCTCGGAATAAAATAGAGGACCGCGGCAACGCCGACATTGATAAAAGGCAAGATCAGTAATTCCCACGGACTACCATACCGGTTGATAGTACCGTGTGCATCGAAGTGCATGGGAACTTGCGAGGGCAGGGAAGAGAGCGTCACCGCAAATGAGACAAACGGCGCCGCGAGCACCACCAAAAGCGGCCATTCCGCTTTCCAAGCCGATTTCACTGAGTTCGTCGATTCCATCTTCTGAAGATTTTATGAAACAGGATCTCCCTGACATAAATCCCAGCGATAGAAAGCAAAAATTTTTGCTTCGGTCTGGGACGATCCCGATTCCATCCAATCCCGGATCCTATTTTTTGCAGTTCGAGATTATGGGTCCCGATGGATCGTCTTTTTATCTTCCAATCGAACCGCTTAGGCAGAAATAGCTTTCTCTTTCTTCACCCGATCCCAGATCGCATCTAATTCTTCGAGCGTGTAATCGGAAAAAGGACGGCCCGATGCTTCCACTTCTCGCTCGATACTCTGAAACCGCCGCGTGAACTTTTCCGCCGCAAAGCGGAGCGCGCCTTCGGCATCCATTTTCTCGTGACGAGCAAGATTGACGAGCGAAAACAGGAGGTCCCCAAACTCCTCTTCTTTCGGTGAAACCGACTGATGTCGGGTAGCCGACCGACTGTCCCAATTTAGTTCATTTTCCAACTCCAGGACTTCCTCCCGTATCTTTTTCCAGACACCTTCGGGAGCTCCATTGGTGCTCCCCGAATCCGGCCAGTCGAAGCCGACTTTGGCAGCGCGCTCCTGAAGCCGGGCCGATCGCTGCAGCGCCGGAAGCGACGCCGGAACGCCATCTAAAATGCTATTTCTGCCTTTTTCAAGCCGTTTTAGCTGTTCCCAGTTCCTTGAGACATGCTCCGCGTCCTCCACTTCGACCGTTGAAAAAACATGCGGATGCCGATAAATCAGCTTTTCGCACTCTGCCTGTATGACATCTTCCAACGTAAAATGCCCTTCTTCCGACGCCAAATCCGAATGGAATAGGATATGTAACAGGAGGTCACCGAGTTCTTTTTTTAGTTCAGTATAGTCTCCGGTGACGATGCTCTGATCGATGGATTCTACGGTTTCGTAGGCTTCTTCGATGAGCATCGGGCGGAGTGAAGCGTGGGTCTGCTCGCGGTCCCACGGACATTCTTTCCGGAGCCGCGAGACGATCGCGCGAAACGCTTCGAGTGATCGAAGATCGAGCGATTCGAGATCGTCAGCCTTGTTTGAAGGATCGGTCATAGGAAATCGCCAACAGCGGAAGCGATGAAGGAGTGTCGCTGCCGAAGAAAGAACAAGAAGTTTAATAGACATCGCGCGGAACGAGCGCGCATTCCGAAAGGAATGGAACATTCACAACTTAAAGAAGGAAAGCAGATATCAACATGGCAGAAGCAGTAGCAACCCCTCCTCGC
>DASYAJ010000380.1:0-6422 GCA_036501405.1 Kapaibacterium sp. (SeqCode) | reverse complement strand
TTCACTTTTCCTCTGCCGAGATATTCGGGCAAATCCTGAAGTTCAATGGAGCGGCGGTCCCCGGCAAGCACCGCGGCGCGGAGTATCGTATTTTCGAGTTCCCGCACATTGCCCCGCCAATCGTATTCGAGGAGCGCTGTCTTGACGCCTTCGGAAAGCTCGGGAACGGAATTCTTCGCCCCGCCCGCCACGAATTTCTCGGCCAAGAGCAGAATATCTTCCTTACGTAACCGAAGCGGAGGAATGAGCAATCGAACGCCGCTCAATCGATAAAACAAATCCTCGCGGAATTCGCCGCGCTGAATGGCGTCTTCCAGATTCCGATTTGTTGCCGCGACAATACGGACATCGGCATGACGCGTGATATTTTCACCGACGCGCTGAAATTCCCCGCTCTGTAAAAATCGCAATAGTTTCGCCTGCATCGGCAGCGGCATTTCGCCGATCTCGTCGAGAAAAAGCGTTCCGCCGTTCGCAGCTTCCACCCGGCCTTCGCGGTCCCTCATCGCGCCCGTGAACGCGCCTTTGGTGTGCCCGAAGAGTTCCGATTCGACAAGCTCCGCCGAAAGTGCCGCGCAATTGAGCTTGACGATTGCCTGCTCTTTGCGATCACTCCTTTTGTGAATGAAATCCGATACAAGTTCCTTTCCGGTTCCCGTCTCGCCTTCGATCAGCACTGCAAGCTGGGAATTCGCCACGCGCTCGGCAATGCGGAGCACACCAAGGAAGGTAGGATTTTGCGTGAGGATTTCGGTCGTCTCACGCGAAGCCGCTTGCAGCGTGCGCGAGCGCATGACGCGCTCGGAAAACTCTGCGAGGTCGCGCAGCTCGAAGGGCTTTTGGAGATAATCGTACGCGCCGAGTTTCATCGCATGGACGGCCGTCTCAACCGTCCCATGCGCGGTGATGATGACAATCGTCACGTCGGGCATTCGCCGATGCAGCTCCCCCATCAGCGTGATGCCGTTCATTGGAAACATCATGAGATCGATGAACGCAATGTCGTAACTTTTTTCGCCGTACAAATCTTTATCGATTTCTTTCAGTGCCGCCTCGGCATCCTCGAATGCGGTGACATCGTAGCCAAGGGCGCGCAAGCCGATCGACATCGTCTTCACGATATGCGGCTCATCATCGACGATCAGAATATTCGGCTTCATGCGGCGTGCTCCTCTGCTTCGATTCGTTCCAAATGCAACCGAACGATAAACGTACTGCCTTTTCCCATTTCGCTTTCAAGATCGACGCGGCCTTGATATTTCGCTACGATCTCGCGGACGATCGCAAGCCCCAGACCGACGGAACCCGGCGTGCTCATGTCAGGATGCTTTATCTGGACGAACTTATCGAAAATGCGCGCCTGGTCTTCCTTCGCAATGCCCACGCCGGTATCTTTGACCGAAATGGAAAGTTCCTGCGAATCTTCATTCCAATTCGTGACGACGGTCACTTCCCCGCCTTTCGGTGTATATTTCAATGCGTTCGAAAGCAAATTCGAAACCACACTTGTAATATGTTCCTGCGTGATGCGAAATCGCCCGGAGATTGGTTCCAGAATCGTGAGCTTCACGCCACGTTCGGCATACATCGGCTTCATGGAACGAATGATCGTCTCGATCGTCACCGAAAGATCGAGTTCCTCCTCGCTCTTTGTAATGTCTGGCCCATTTTCGACGCGCGAAAGTGTGAGCAGATCGCGGATCAGCTTCGCTAATCTTCGCGCGTCCGCTTTCGAGGTGTCGATCACGTCATGCTGTTCGTGATTGAGCGAGCCAATTAGTTCGTCGCCTAAAATATCGAGTGACATTGTCATCGAAGTGAGGGGCGTGCGAAATTCGTGCGAGACTTTCGCGATGAAGTCGGACTTCATTTGATCCACTTCCTTGAAATGCGTAATATCCGTAAATAAAATTAAAACGCCGGCCACGGGCGCACCATTTTCGGAAGGCGCATTTGCAAGAATTCGAGCGACTCGAATTCGATAGTGCCGCATCCTTCCATTCCTTTGGATCGAAACAATCGGTGGAGGCATCAGCGCTTCGTCGAGCGAGACAGTCCGCGCCGATTGCCGTGCCGCGCGTTCGACCGCATGTTCCACATCTTTCCGCACGCCCGTTTCGCGGAAGAGCTGGGAAAGGCTGCTGCCAAGCGCGACAGCGGGAATGATTCCAGTCAGCTCTTCGGCGGCGCGATTCAAATGCAGCAAGCGACCGCTGGCATCGAAGAGCAACAGCGGATCGTCGATCGATTCGATAATCGCTTCGGACTTCTGTTTTTCGCGGACAATTTCACTCACGTTCATCGCTTCGAACTCGCTCAGCCGTTCGGTGAGGCGGTTGAATTCGAATCCAAGATCGGCAATTTCATCCGCGCCATGAATGGGAATTCTTGTATCGAGATGTCCGCCGCGCAGTTCCTTCACGCTGTCCGTCAGTTCCCGAAGCGGGCGAATGGTGCGACGCGATACCACAATGCTGCCCACAATCCCCGCACCGAGCGCAAAGACCGTGACGAGCATCACGCCGAGCGTCGATTGCTTCGCGCGTTCTTTCGACTGCACTTTCGCCTGTTGGAATGCAGCGAAGTTCAGATCCTGGAGCGTTAGGTTCCGGGAACGCAATGTATCGATTTCGTGCGCGAGTGTATCCTCGTAAAATTTTCGGGCGAAGGCCGGCTTGTGGAGCGCCAGTCCATAAAAAAAATCGAGATGGGAGCGGTAATGGTCCCACCGCGATTCGATGTCGTTCAAAATGATCGAGGAAGAATCCTGTGGCGCGCTGGCCTTCCAGGCATTTTGAAGCGAAAAATAAAAATGGGCCGGTTCCTCGACGATAATCGGACCCGCATTGACGGTATCGCCTGCGAGCATACGAAGTTCCGCTTCATCGAGCCGGACCAGGCTTTCGTACATGCCAGTGTTCGCAAGATTTTGCTCCGCGCTGCGTTCCAGCGAAACGCTCGCCACCTGCGCCACCGACGCCAGCGAATAAATGGCATAGCCGCCCAACCCTGCCATGAGCAGCAGGATCAGCAAAAAGCCGACGAGTACTTTCGCGCGGAGCGTCGTGAACATTACTTTCACTCAACCACGCGGGAACGGATTTGGCTCCGCAATTATAGGAATGCACTCTGCGCGTTTACCCTTCGGCGGAAGTGTGAACCAAAGTGGAATGTTGCGAATTATCATATCATGGCTGACGAATTAGGAAAACGCGTTGATAAATTAGAGGAGCGGCTGGACCAACACCTCTCTGTTATTCATGCATTTATCGAGAGCGATAAAATCGAGAGTAAGAAACGAGAGGCAAATCGGCAAGAATATCGCGAAGAATTTCATCGGCGTCTTATTGAACGGAGCAAAAAAAAACGAGCTATTTTTCGTTCCATTCAGGAATCGAGCGCGATCATTTCCAAATTGATTGACCAAAGAAACGCCGGTTAAACTTCCATCGCTTCTGTCAGCGTATTCGAATAGATTTTGTAGAGTTCTTCGACTGCCTCATCGATCAAACCCTCGACGATAAGCAGCTTGCCTCCGATCGTCCCAATCTTCTCCGCATTCAAGCCCTGTTTCTCTGCAATGCCAATAATCATATCGACATTTTTCGGACCACAGGAAAGAATCACCATTCCCTGTCGCTCGGCAAAAAGAGTGGAGTCTGTTCTTGACGAAGGAGGAAGTTTCACTTTAGCTCCAAGCGGCTTTTCCGTGCTTTCCGCAAAACAGCATTCGGCAAGCGTAACGCCTAAACCCCCTTCGCTCACATCGTGCGCGGAACGAATCAGGCGTTTATCTGCAAGTTCAATGAGCGTTTGAATCAGCGCAGCTTGCTTTTTCAAATCGCACGATGGAGTTCGTCCGGTAACTTTTCCGGTCCTCTGATAAAGATATTCGCTCCCACCTATGCCGTCCATATCGTTCGTCGAGCCGGAAGCAGAAAGAAGAATCACGGCGTCGCCTTCTTTTTGAAATGCGCTGGAAACGACCTTCGTAATATCTTCGATAATGCCGATCATTCCAATGGTCGGCGTGGGATAAATCGCGCCTTCCGGGCTTTCGTTATAAAAACTTACGTTCCCGCCCGTGACCGGCGTTTCGAATGCGTTGCAGGCATCTCCCATCCCGCGGACCGCTTCCTTGAATTGATAGAAAATCTCCGGCTCGTATGGGTTCCCAAAGTTCAGGCAATTCGTGACACCAATCGGTGTTGCGCCCGTACAGGCGATATTTCGCGCCGCTTCTGCAACGGCAATCGTTCCGCCCACATACGGATCGAGATAGACATAGCGCGCATTGCAATCGGTCTTCATCGCAAGCCCCTTTGCGGTCCCCTTGATTCGGACGATGGCGGCGTCGGAGCCGGTGAGATAGAGCGAATTTGTCTGCACCATCGAATCGTACTGCTGAAAGACCCAACGCTTGGATGCGATGGTTGGCGTGGCGAGCAATTGTTTCAGCATAGCCCCGGCATCTTCCACTTCGGGAACGGAAGAAAGGTCGAACGCTCGCGTTTCCGCAAGATAGTTCGGTTCCCGCGATTCGCGGTGATAGACGGGCGTCATCTCTCCGCCAAGCGCCAACGCCTTTGCAGGAATATCGGCAACACGCTCGCCCTTATAATCGAAAACGACGCGCTCCGTATCGGTTACTTCGCCGATAATCTCCGCGCGCAAATCCCATTTCGTAAAAATTGCCTGAATCGCTCCAACATCTTCCGGCTTCACGACGACCAACATTCGTTCCTGCGATTCCGAAAGCATGATTTCGAATGCGGACATCTCCGCCTCGCGCAATGGAACGCGCCCCAGATCGATCTTCATTCCAGTTCCCGCTTTCGCGCTCATCTCGGAGGTGCAGCAACTGATGCCCGCCGCGCCCATATCCTGCATGCCAACGACAAGCGCCGCTCCGATCGCTTCGAGCGTCGCTTCGAGCAACAGCTTTTCCGCGAACGGATCGCCGACCTGCACCGTGGGCCGGAGCGATTCCGCTGCTTCGCTGAAGACAGCACTCGCCAGCAAACTCGCGCCGTGAATGCCATCACGACCCGTCGAGGAACCGACGATCATCACAATGTTCCCCACTCCCTCGGCCGAAGCGCTGACCGTTTTGCCATAATCGACAATACCAACGGCCATCGCGTTCACTAATGGGTTGCCCTGATAACATTTATCGAAATATACTTCCCCCCCGACCGTCGGCACGCCAAATGAGTTTCCATAATCACCGATACCCGATACGATGCCGCGCACCAGATATTTTGTTCGTTCACTACCGTTCCCCCGCGTTTTCAAGGTTGGGGAATGGTTCTCTTCGGTTATTTCGCCAAATCGCAAAGAATTCAGCGCCGCAATCGGCCTCGCACCCATCGTAAAAATATCGCGCAGAATGCCGCCCACGCCGGTCGCTGCGCCCTGGTATGGTTCAACAGCGGAAGGATGATTGTGCGACTCGATCTTAAATGCGACGGCTTGCCCGTCGCCTATATCGACGAGGCCCGCATTCTCTTCTCCGGCCGCTACGAGAAGCCGTCCGCCAGAGCGCGGCAATGTCTTAATCGTCGCGATGCTGTTTTTATAGGAACAATGCTCGCTCCACATCACGGAAAAAATTCCAAGCTCGGTGTAGCTGGGAATCCTTCCACCGAGGATGGAAACGATTTCATCGTATTCTTCGGAAAGGAGTCCGAGTTCGATTGCGATGGAGCGGGCGTTAGCGGTATCGGGGATGGTGTTGGTCATCGTTTATGAAATTCGTTTTGCCATGTGCGCCGCCTGGAGCCATGCTTGCTGCGAAGCAATGACAAGCTCGGCAATGTATGCAACAAAAGGATCGAGATTGTCTCCATCGGCTTGTTGCAGGGCGCGATAATAATTATTTTTATCTTCGGTCCGAACAATCGCAATGGGATAGCCATGCTGCATCAGGACGAGATTCATCAGGATGCGGGCCATGCGTCCGTTCCCATCGTCGAAGAGATGAATGCGTACAAACCGGTAATGCAGCGTGGCAGCGAATACGATAGGATGTCGTTCGCGTTTCTCTTCTTCCATGCGATACCAGTTTATCAGTTCCCGCATCTCTGCTGCAACGGCAATCGGTTCGGTGAAATAGAACGTTTCACCGGTCGCCGTTCGAACGTGATTCGGTTCCTGCTTGTAGCGCCCAGGAACAACATCCCTCGATGTGCGAACGCCTTCGGACGATTCGGCGGGAATTCGAAACGGTTCGCCGCCTAAAATTTTCTTGTGCATCTCGCGAATCAAATGTTCCGTCAGCGGTGCTTTCGATCCGACGAATGATTCAAGTTCCAGAATTACTTCATTATGCCCTTTGATTTCGAGCGAATCGCGAAGCGGCTTGCCGCCAGCTGTGAGTCCATGCAGGAGGAATGCTTTCGTTTCGCCATAATTATAGGAAT
>DASYAJ010000379.1:0-10308 GCA_036501405.1 Kapaibacterium sp. (SeqCode) | reverse complement strand
AAAAATCGAGGAAATGCTGAAACATTTTTGATATTTATGCGTAAGAGCGAGTTATGTCTTTGAGAAATTTAAAACGGGCCTTTTCCTTTCTGTGAGAAGAGAAAAATGAAAACGCATTGAACACACACTATATAATTTTTTTAAAACTGGAAGAGAAGGAAATTTCGACAAGAGATGAGGTGGCCCTTCACAGTGCACTCAACGTCGGCCCGGCAGAGTGGAAGAGCGAAATGGGATGGGCGAGATCGAGGAGGAGATGTCCGTCGAGATCGATGAAGTCGAAAGCATCGGTTGCGGCGGCAAGCGCGACGCTGGTGGCCATGCCGATTTCGTTTTCGAGCATGCAGCCGATCATGAGCTTTCGGTCCGCTTGCTTCGCGATTCGCATGATTTCGATGGTACCGGAAATCGCGGATTTCATCAGCTTGACATTCACGCCCTGGACGGCGGTCTCGGCAAAAAGGCGCTCGGCATCTTCGGGCGAAACGCAGGCTTCGTCGGCGATAATGGGAACTGGCGAGAGCTTTGCGATTTCATCGAGCGCGGCGAGATCCGCTTTGGGAACCGGCTGTTCGATGAGTTCCAGGGAAATATCGTTCCGAAGTAAATTCTCGGTAAGCTCCAGTGTCGAGCGGACAGTGAGGGATTGGTTGGCATCGAGCCGGAAAATGGCTTCAGGAAATTCAGCGGCAATGCCGAGAATGCGGTCGATGTCTGAAGTCAATGCGGCGGAATCCCCTGCTTGGCTGCCTCCTATTTTCATCTTAAAAATTCGAAATCCTTCTCGCCAAGCAGCGCGCGCCACTTCGATGGCATTGGGAATGCGGGAGATGGTGAGGTCGGTTTCGAGTAGGACGTTTTCGGTTCCCAGCAGGGCGCGCAGAGGAATGCGCTCGCGCGAGGCGATGGCATTGAAGATCGCGATTTCTACTCCGGCGCGCGCGGCGGGGTCGCTTGGGAACTCGGCAGCTATGTCGCGACAAAGTTCGAAGGGGTGGTCGAGCGTGCGGCCTTTGAGGAATGATTCCAGATTCGGCACGAGTGCGAGGACCGATTGCGGGGTTTCGCCGGTGACATACTGGACGGGAACGCAACTGCCGAAGGATTCGGAACCATCGTCGAGCGTCATGCGCCAGTCGATAACATTTGCTTCATGCGTCGAGCGAATCGAAAGGATGAACGGGTTTTTCAGCGGAAGCTGGATGTATTCGGCGCGAAGGGAAAGAATTTTGGCTGGCATGTTGTCTACGATTCAGAATTTATCGAATTTCATTCTGCTCGGAATAGGGTTTGCAAGAACAATGCAAAGAGAAAAAGAATACGGAATTATAAAAAGGAATACGACAATGAAGGAAAAAAGAAATAAAATGACAAGCAGAATGCAATCGGCAACGAGCGAAACGAATGCGGCTCGCATGATGGAAGCAAGCGATAGCCGGCGCGGCGGCGATGTCCGGCGCGCTTCGACGGGCCGGACGGTCGGCGCTGCGACGAAAGATAATCGGCACGGGCTCCATACCGACCACGGGACGTCTCGACGGACCGAATCGCGGCGGCAAGGCTCCATGGGAAGTGAATCGAAAAGCAAGGAGCAGCGAAAGAACTGGTAGGCCGCTCGAAATCGAAGCTACTGCTGCCCGGAACTTTGCTGGAACTTGGTAAGCGCGTCCTGATAATACTGGTCGTGAATCGCGTCGAGATAGCCGAGCTTCTGGAAATAGACGCTGGCATTATCGGGAAAGAGCCGCACGAGGCCCGCAAGTTCCGGATACTTCGCTTCGAAAAATTCCCGCAGAAAGACACTGCGGCTCGCCGCGCCAAATTCGTGCTTGAGTGTTACGAGCGAATCGATAACGGTGCCGATAGCCACCTTTGCATCGTCGGGCTTTGTCGAAAGCAGGTCGAGGCCGTTGTAATGGTATTCGAAAATAAGATCGCGAAAGGCGCGGGTATTGGCATCGAGCGCATCATTGATATAGCCGACACGCGAGAAGGTTCCAATGCTCGTCATGTCTTCTTCCCATCCGGTCGCTTTGGCAGCGTTCCCGACGACGGCCACTGTCTGTGCCTCCTGAAAGTACATCGTTCCAGACTCGTTTTTGTAGGAATCGTAATCGAGACCGATGATAATATAGACATAATAATCGAGAAGGCTTTCGAGAGACCGGAAATTCGTTCCGTGCTGCAACGTCTGGCCGCGATAGTAATTGAAATCGAGACCGGCGTCGAGGAAGCGGGCCATGGTTGTACGCTCATCGCTTTTGTAGAGCGGCCGCGTACTAATGACGAAAAGTTGACCCGTGTACTGGCCGCCGTTGCTGGTTCCAATATTGAACTGGAACGAACAGCGGATGCGGTCGCCCGTAAAATCGGTGGTCCAGTTAAAATCATCGAGATATTCCTGCACGTCATGCACGAACTGGACGAAGGTCTGCTGGTCTTCGACCGAGAGCGCACTGACATTCAGTTGGACTTGAGCGTCGAGTTCCTGCGCCGCAGCCTTGCGGAATGGAACGAAAAAGCTCGTGACAACAAAAAGGGAAAAGAAGAAAACAATACGGCGTTTCATGGCAAGGGGGAACGCCTGTCCGTTCAAATAGGTGCGGGATTTTTTAAGGAGCTTAGTCGCCGGTAACATCCGATTTCGGCAAGTTCCGATATTCGTCCGTGGACTTCACAATCGAATCGACATACTCGACAAGTTCCTTCAAATGATATTTATGCGGCTGGAGCGAATCGAGGGAACCGTTCCAATACACCCTCTTGTCGAGCGTATCGGCCCAGATACGAATGAATTGCGATTGCTGGCGCGGCCCCGAACCTTTGTGGTAGAACGTATCGGGCATTTGATAAAAATTAAGGACAATCGCTTTGTTCAGTACGAGGAGCTGCTGGCCCGGATCGAGCTCGATGTCCTTCGTCTCCGCAAAATGTCCTTTCTGGATCTCCTTTTTATAATACTTCCCATTCGAATTAAATTCGCAGCGTCCCGGATAGCGGTAGGCTGCATCGGCGTGAATCAGAATGCGCTGCGCATTGGGGTCCTTAAAATTAATCACGCAGCCGGCAACCGCGACGAGCATCGAAAGCATCGCGGCGCTGGCGGCAAAGCAAGTACGAATTTTCATGGCAAACATTTGGCAAATATCAGAAACGGGAAGAAAATAAACACGGGAAATCCGTTCAACGACGGCCTTCTCCCCTATCGTTCCCAGCTGCCGGTTTCGGATTATTCTGCGGCGCTCGCGTTTTCGAATACCCTCCGCCATAATTCAATTTTCTGCTCGCTTCGGGCATGGAAGGCGAGATGTTCTTCATTGGAACTTCATGCACCACCTGATGATACCGCTGATTGACCATCGGCGGAGGCGGAACCGGATGGTCCTGACCGCGTTGCGGCTGAGGCGGAGGAGTGGGAATACTCGGCCGCTGCATGAACGTCACGCGGTTCGTATTTTCGTTGAATGCGCGCGGGACCAGTTCGTGGTTCGGCGCGATGTTCGTTACAATTCGATTCTTTACGACGATATCCCGATAGTTATCGTATCCGTGGTTTGGATAATTCTGGCGATAATAATCATGATGTTCCCACGGGTGGTCCATATCGCGATCGATGAGCACGACAAAGGAACTACCAAGATCGACACTTGCATCCTGTGAAGGAGGCACAGCCGAAGAAATCCACGCATCGCCATCGCCCATGTACCAGAACTGCCGGTCCCATACGTCATAATACATTTCGTAATCGGGTAGATAGTAATAGCGGATGGTACTGACGTTATCGTAGGGCGGTGCCCACGGCGGCGGAACGTAATTTTGCACGTCCATGGAATCGTTATCCGGCGGCGGAACGCAGGAACCGATACAGGTCGTAAGGCCGATGGCGAGGATGAAAAAAAGAATAGTGCGTTTCATTGGGTCTTAATTATCAGAGAGCAAATAGCTCAACAATACCATTCGAACACCGAATGCGAAAGTTTCAATTCGGCATACGGATCGTCATGGGTTAGTAAAGTAGGGAACCCAGCAGGGAGAGACATTCGTTTTCCCGGCTCTATTTCCAAAACACAATGAAAATTTCTACCGCTTTTTTGATCCTTGTTTTTTTGCTCACGAGCATGACAAGTTCCACGACCCAAGCGCAGACCGCTATTACGCTCGATAATACGAATATGCACGTTGCTCCTTCGTCTTTTATTCTCGATAGTCTCACATTCACCACATTCGAAAATCCGGTTCCCGGGGAAAACGAAACGTGGAACTATGACAACGGCGCTTCCATCAGCCATCAAAGTACGGAACAGTTTTACGCAAACACGGATCCCGCGTTTATGAATAGCGCTATTTACGATACGCTTGGTGAAGAGTTCCTGCTCGATACCTTAAAATCGACATTGGGTCTCGGATTCCATGATGTATACGAGCTCTTCGGACCCACAGGGCGTTCCATCGTCAATCCTGGCATTTCCTTCCCAGCGCGCGCCTATAGCATAGCTGCAATTTCTGGGAAACCAACGGATTCATTATGGGTGCTATCTCAGGATGCGATCTACACGACTCCCGATACGTATCTTGCGTTCCCAACGTCGTCCGGCGCCTACTGGTCCACCGTATCGACGGAACGGACGGTTAAGATGAAGGTCCGCGTGGCGGCACTGGCTGGGGATACCGATTTCCAGCGCGTTTCTTATTTTACCACGACAGATTCGGTAGTTGGTTGGGGAACGGTTCAAACTCCTGCGGCCGGTCCAACTCCTGTGTTGATGGTAAAGGTTAACCGTATGCGAATCGATAGCTTTTATCTCAACGGCGCCCCAGTTGCACCGTTTCTATTATCAACGTTTCATATTCCCCAGCAAAACTCCATTAGCAACGAATATAGTTACCAATTTTTTGCGCAGGGTTTGATTTTGCCCCTGCTTAAAATCCAATATTCGGACTCGAATTATTCCCAAGAATCGTCCGCCATCAGCTATTTTGCAGCAACAGATGGAGTCGCGTCGAGAAACGTGGAACAATCGGATATTCATCTCTACCCGAATCCAACAAGCGCGAAGAACTTTTATCTCCAGCTTTCAACGGCACTTACGCCGAACGATCGGATTGAAGTCGCCGATGTGAGCGGTAAAGCAATCGAATCTCAGCAGATGCCTGCAACACTGAATGGCACACTCGTTCCGATCTCACTTCCAGCATCGACAATAGCTGGGACCTATTTCATTCGCGTCAGCCGCGCCAATGGATCGGTTGAGCAGACGAAGGCCGTCATTACGCCGTAATAAATCGCCTCGTAATAAATTGTGCCGTAATAATCGTAATTATTCGAAATCGTGCTCGAAATAGGGGATCACTCGGTCCCCTTTTGCGGAACGGTTCGCGCCTCGTTCGGCAAGCACTTGTTCCAGCTTCGCGGCAAATTCCCGGCTCGCGTCATAGCCATAGTGCTTCAGCAAATAATTGAGCGCGATGACTTCGGCAATGACCGTGATATTCTTTCCATTCACGATCGGCAGGCGGACGTGTGGAAGTTCCACTCCTAAAATTTGCGCGGAAGATTCATCGAGCCCGGTGCGCGTGTAATCGCCATCGGCATGCCACTCTTCGAGTTCCACCACCACTTCCACACGCTTCTGAAACCGAATGGCGCGAATGCCGAACATCTCGCGGACATTGATGAGGCCGAGTCCGCGAATCTCCATAAAATGCCGCACGAGATCGGTCCCGGCGCCCATCAAAATGGCCTCGCCTTTTTGCGTGACCATGACGACGTCGTCAGCGACAAGCCGGTGACCACGCTCGATTAAATCGAGCGCCACCTCCGATTTTCCGATTCCACTGCGACCCACGAATAGTACGCCGACGCCATAGACATCGACGAACGCGCCGTGAATGACGGTCTGCGGATTGAATTGATCTTCGAGAAATTCGCTGAGAAATAAAACGGGTTTCGTCGTCTCGAAGCTGGTGACAAAGATGGGAATTTTCCGCTCGTTGCAGACATCCAATAATTCCTTCGCAACATCGTTACCGCTCGTAAGCACGATGCAGGGAATCGCAAATCCGGCGAGCGTCGCAAATGCTCTAATCCGTTCTTCGATCGAAAGCGAGCGCAGATAAAAAATCTCGGTGTTGCCGAAGACTTGAATGCGATGATAGGTAAAGAGTCCGACATATCCTGCGAGCGCCAGCCCTGGCCGGTGCAAGCTTTTATCGGTGATGAGGTTATCGAGCCCTGCCTCGCCGGCGAGCAGCGTCAGGTGGAACCGCGCCTTGGCCGATTCGTAAAAATGTCGTACGGTGATGGATTCGCGTTGAATCGGCTGCGTATTGCGCCATCCTCTTGTTTCTGCTGCCACGTTAAAGCTTGTGCGTTAGAACTTGTTTGAGATTAGAGCGCGAAAGAACACGCCATGCCTGCAATGAGTTGTCTTCTTTAAATCACATGCTCGGAAGCCAGCTCACATGGAACCGCGCCGCGTTCTACTTGGAGCGTCGTGTGCTCGATGCCATAATGATGATGCAATTCGTGCGCGATGGTGAAAAGAAGCGCGTCTTCGACGGCCCGTTCCGGGATAACAAGATGCGCCGTTAATACGGCGTGCGTCGTGCTCATCGCCCAGATATGAAGATCGTGAATATCGGTGACACCTTTGACACCGAGGAGATACCGTTCAATCGCTGCATGATCGATCTCGGAGGGAACCGCATCGGAAGCAAGGTTGAAGGAATCGCGAAGGACGGTCCACGAGCTAAAGGCAATGACAAGAGAAATAACAATGCTCATCGCCGGATCGAGCCAAAGTGCACCGGTCCACAAAATTAAAATTCCGGCAATGACCACCCCAGCGGAGACGGCGGCATCGCCCGCCATGTGAAGAAACGCTGCTTTTGTATTGAGATCGCCTTTCCTTGACCGCGCGAAAAGCCACGCGGAGGCCGCATTCAGAATAATTCCAATCCCCGCGACAACGGAAACCGTGCTTCCATCGACGCCCACGGGATTTTTTAATCGTTCCAACGCTGCAAATAAGATCGCGCCCGTCGTGATAAGCAAAATCATCGCATTGAAAAGCGCGGCGAGGATTGTCGTGCGACGGTATCCGTAGGTCCGCTTTCGTGTTGGAGGGCGCGCGGCAAGGATATTCGCTCCCATCGCCAGCAACAAGCTAAGTACATCGGTGAAATTATGTCCCGCATCGGCAATGAGCGCAACCGAATGGCTCAGAATTCCATACACGATCTGCATCACGACGATCAGGACATTGAGCCCGATCGCGATTTTGAAGCTGGTGTTTGTTACCAGCGGTGCTTCGTTCGTATGATGGTCGTGCGGCATCGAATGTGAAACAGCGAAAACGAAAGTTTTGTCTTTCGATCGTCCGCGCCGTAAATTTGCATTAATTTTTGTTGAATGAAAAAACTTATTGCCGTATTTGGGCCTGATAGTATCTCGCCGGACGACGCGCTCTATCGAGAAGCGGAGCGGCTTGGCGCACTGTTGGCCGGTGCAGGATTTGCCGTGGTCACTGGCGGCTACGACGGCGTGATGGAAGCAGCATCGAAAGGCGCACGCGGAGCAGAGGGACAAGCGATCGGCGTGACGGCGGAAGTTTATTATGCGAGAGGCCGCGAAGCGAATCCATTCCTCACGCGAGAAGTCTGCGTCAAAAGCGCGACCGACCGGCTGATGGAACTGCTCGATCTGCCGGACGCCTGGTGCGCCATTGGGAACTCGACGGGAACGCTGGCCGAAGTGGCAATGGCGTGGGATTACATGACGAAAGGATTTTTAGAAATAAAACCGCTGATCCTGATCGGCGAAAGCTGGGAACAATTCCTACGTTCCGTGAACGCAGAAGCTTCGTTTCGTCTGCACATCCATTTCGTCCAGCATTGTCCGCACTCATCCGCTGCGCTGGATCTGCTTACCAAGTATTTTGGACCGCAACAAAATTTTCCTGAACTCGAAATTTTGAAATGAGAGAACATCGACGAAACGATCATCAACGAAAAGACATCCGAGACAGCGAGCAAAGCGAGAACGAATATCTCGCCGGACGCCGCGCCGCGCTGGAACTTCTGCGCGATGAAGCCGGTCGCGCGCGCATTGAAAAAATTTATCTTGCGCATGGCGTGCATGGTCCGCAGATCGGAGAAATCGAACATTTGGCGCGGCAGCATAAAGTCACAATGGGCGAATTGGACCGAGCAAAATTTCGGGAACTGGAACGCCGCGCCGCGCAGGGCACCGATTCGCAGGGCGTGATTGTCCTTGTTACGCAACGCGAGTATCAGGAATTGGAAGATGTCCTGGCTTCACCCCAAACACCTTTCCAGGCTGCGAGCGGAGTTTTATTCGTCGCGCTCGATGGCATCGAAGATCCTCATAATATTGGCGCGATTATCCGCACTGCCGAAGCTGCGGGCGCAACCGCAATTTTGCTTCCCAAGCGCGGCGCGGTGCTGACGCCTGCTGTTTATAAAGCGAGCGCCGGAGCGGCAAACCATATCGCGATGGTAAAATATGGGAACCTTGCCGAAACGATTCGCCGATTACAAGACGAGTTCGGCGTAAGGTGCTGCGGACTTGCCGGTGAAGCAACGGAATCGATTTATCGCGCAAATCTGACCGGGCCGATCTGCCTTGTCGTCGGCAGCGAAGAAAAAGGACTGCACCGGTTGGTTCGGGAACGATGTGAAACGCTTCTCTCGATTCCGCTTTCAGGCAAAACGGCTTCGCTCAATGCGAGCGTCGCTTGTGGCGTAGCGCTTTTCGAGGTCATCCGGCAACGCGCTCAAGCAGGTTCTGCCACTTCGACAGTATGAAGATGAAGCAGTTCAGATTTCGGTAAGTCCGCAAATGCATAGGCGATACCTCGCTTATCGGCGAACTCTACTTCGACAACGCCGTCATCGAACTCTTCTACAATCGTTCCGACCTCGCCTTTGCGTAGGCGGAGCTGTGGATAATCCTCCAGCAATGCCACGACGTCTAACAGTTTCAAATCACTTTCCATGTTCCCTTACCTTTCGTTTTACATAACACGACGATAACCGAGGAACATTCTCTTCTGGTTTCACGGTCCATTTGCTCCGGACTTCAGCGCGATTCGAATCATGTTCCATGATAAAATCCAAAAAATAGTGATCTCCATATTGATTCGTATGAAGTAATTACGCGTCGCCCGCACCAGCCTGATCGAGGAGATTCTGCCGCAAAATTTTCGAATCCTCCACTCCTAAATTCAAAGCTCGCCGAAAAACTCGCGCCTTATGTTTACCCTGTTCGTGCTCGATGTTTAAACAGTATCCTTCCAGTTTATCGAGTGGCACAATTGCCCGATCTCCATTCGGTAATTTCATCTCCGTTTTGCATTCCTCCTTCGTTCTTTTCGAGGTCGTCCGGCAACGCGCTCCTGATGGAGCTTCTGCCGAGCGAGCTTCTTCTGGGAGGAACCACCCCCTGCCCCCTCCTTGAAAAGGCGGTGGGATTCTTCTTCGGCCAGCCGGAAATCGACCTGCCGCTTTTCTTCCATCACTTTCACAAGCTGCACACGGACGGGATCGCCAATGCGGAATCGACGTCCCTCCGCATGGGAACCGAACTCGCCGCGCCGCTGCGTGAGCGAGTAATGCGCTTCGTCGAATTCGTAATAGCCAGGCAGTTGCCGAATGTGGACAAGCCCTTCGGCTCCAGAACCAATCTCCACAAAAATTCCGAAATGAGTGACACCGGAAATCACGCCATCGAATTCCTCGCCTATTTTATTTTTCAAAATATGAATTTGGGCGAGCTTGACCGATTGCCGCTCCGCGTCGGTCGCCATCCGTTCCGAGGCGCTCGTTAAATCGGCAACGTCGGGAAGTATTTCGAAATAATGGTGTTCACGCTCCCGGTTCATTCCTCCGGTGCGCTGGTATTCCGCGAGCATTCGGTGAACGATCAGATCGGGATAGCGGCGGATGGGCGAAGTGAAATGCGAATAGTGCGTGAAAGCCAGCCCAAAGTGCCCTACGTTATGCTCGGCATAAACCGCTTTGGCCATCGCGCGCAGCATGAGCTGATTCAGTAAATGCTCTTCGGGCTTTCCTTTGAGCGATTCGAGAAATTTCTGAATCGATTTTGGCGTCGGATTTTCGGGCGGGAATTTATATCCGAGCGTTTTTGCAAGCTGCGCAAGTTCCCGCAACTTCGCGGCATCGGGTTCGGCATGGATGCGATAGAGAAATGGTTTTTCCGCGCCTTGTTTCGCTTTGCGCGTCACGAATTCCGCGACGACACGATTGGCCGCGAGCATGAAATCTTCG
>DASYAJ010000378.1:0-6452 GCA_036501405.1 Kapaibacterium sp. (SeqCode) | reverse complement strand
TGCTCAACAGACACCGCATTTGGAGATACAAGTTCTACAGGAATGGTTTGGCGCCTCAATCTCGATTCCCTCAATCTCTTCACATCCACCATCACGCATGCAGTGGTGGTGGGAACTGGGAACCAGCGGAGCGTTACGTTTCAGCCGCGGCCGGACGGCAATGCCATAGCAGATACCGTGCGCTTTGCATTGCGTTACGATCCCTCGCTTCTTTTAGATTCGATTTCGTTCCCATTCGGCTGGAATTTTCTGGATTCCAGTTCCAACGAGAACTCGCTCGTCGTAACTATTTTCGATACCTCGGAGACCGTCGATACGCCGGCCGTCACGCTGTATCTCCAGCAATTCCTCACGTCCACTCCCACGCCCGGCATGGTCTGGCTAGATTCCGCGAACCTCTTCGGCAAATGGATGAACTGCGATATTTACGCAACGTCTGCTACGGCATCGGATAGCGTCCAACTCGATTTCACCGGCTGCGGGGACTCCATTCTGCTCGAAACGCTGCGCGGCGAACCGTTCACATTCTCTATCGTTCCCAATCCGGCAGAGAATGAAATTCGGGTGGAGGGTGCGGCGGTATCGGCACTCACCATTTCGGATCCGCTGGGGAGGGTGTATCCTGCGCCGCTTCGCACCACCGGCGGGGAAGTGGCGTTCGATATTTCGTCGCTTCCGCCAGGAGTTTATTTTGTGAGCAACGGCCGAAGCCGCGCGAAATTCGTGAAGGAATGATTCCTATCGGGCTCCCTTCGTCTGCGCATAAAATTTTGCGTGCTTCGAGCGTTTCAGCCGTCGTTTGCCGATGATCGCGTTGCGTAACGCGAGCTGCTCTGCCGAAGGACGCGAAACAAGCGCCAGGCGCAAGTCGCTTGCGGTGCGCGGGTGCTTCGATTTTACCCGCACAGGAACTGCTTTCGCATTGCGGACCAGCGCGAGCTTCACGAGGCGTCCTGCAGCGAGCCGCGCTTTTGCATCTTCCACCGATTCGGGCGATACATTCTCGCCATCGATAGCGACGACGGTATCTCCCGGTTTCAAATCCATTTCCTTCGCTTTGTTATCGGCCAGGACTTCCTCGGCTTCGAGGGAATCGTTCTCGGGCGCATCGATGATTGCGGTTCCCGCCGTATTGAGCGCGAGCGCCAGGCCAAATTCATTCCCCGTTTTCATGCCATCCGGCACATCGCTTCCGGCGCCCATTTTTTCCAAATAGGCTTCGAGCGGAAGCACGTCGGATTTGCAAATGTAGCGATCGTAAAATGCGCTCAGGTCGACGCTCGAATAAGCCGAAAGTGTTTTATCGAACTTTGCATCGTTGTAGGTCTTGCCGGTGCGGACATCGCGGTCCATGCGAAGCAGGACGTTATCGAGCGAATGCTTGCGATGGGTTTTGTCTCGAATTTCGATGTCCATCAACATGGCCGCGAGCGATCCGCGAGCGCGAAGGCATTCGACACAGATGGGATTGAATGTTTTCATCCGCAGCGAAAGCGATTCGAGCGAACCGGTATCGCCGCTTCCATCCCCGTTCGCTAATCCTTCCCAATTGTCGATGGCCGTAAAAAAGTCGGGGGCGGTAATCAGCCCGTAACGAACGCGCAAAAGTTCCGCGTAATATTCCGACACGCCTTCCGAAAACCAGAGCGACCTCGCTTCGATCGGTTCCGTAAAATCGACCGGCCCAAGCTGCGAAATATGGAACTGCCCACCGTTCCAGGTTTTAAACATGGTCGCGGCGACGAGGTGCTCGATGGCCGGCGCATGCGCGGACCAATCGCCATTTGGCAAAGTATAGACGCTCGAAGTTCCATGAGCAATGCCGAACGGTTGCTCGGCGCCGGTATAGACCACAAAGAGATAGCGCCGATAGGGCACCTTGCCGAAGAACGAATTTTCCGCTCTGGCAATCTGGTTCGTGGCGCTCGCGAAGGAATCGACCGGGAACGCATTCTCACCTCCCGCGACGACGGCATAATCCACGCCATCGCGGGTAAACTGCACGGCGCTGAAGTGCGGTGCGGCGATCAGCGGCGAGCTGGCAAGCGTGGCATAATCATCGACGTTAAAACTCGTTTGATGGAATTCTGCATCGCCCGTTGTGGCCCCGTCCGTAGCCGGATCGAGTGTCGTGGCGACCATCCAGCCTTTGGGAACGTTAAATAGCATAGTGGCCGGAATGCTTTCGTCGTTATCGAAATATCCGAACAGCGCCTCGGTGTTCGCGAACAGCCCCTTTTCATCGATTCGCGCCAAACCGATTTCCGGCGAGGAGAGATCGCTGTGGGAATCTTCTGCCTGGTAACGAATGCGGGCCACGTTCCCGCCATTTGGAACTTTCCAAAGGTCTTTCGTCGGATGGACGACCGGAAGTTCGTTCCCGCTCGAATCGAGCGCCTGAAAATCCCGAATAAATCGGCCGTAATGCACCGTACTATAAATTCCCGGCGCCCAGATCGGCATCTGAAAGACCAGCGTATCGGGCCGCACATCCGCAAGCTGCACTTCGACCGGGACGAAATGCTTGTCGGTCTGTGTGAGATCGACATGATAAATCAACCGCTGCGCAAAAAGAGCGGGGGCCGAAAAAAGGCATAGAATTCCTATACTTACGAGAACAATCGTTCGCGCAAGCGTCAATAAGCTTTGTTTCACGGTAAATTGGTACGAAAAGGGCGCTTAGAACTATTTCAAAGGCCCATCGTCGTACTGTGGGGTCAAACCGTATGCCACGAATCATGAGATGGTATGATTTTCGTGACATGAGAAAAGTTTGTGATCAGCTTCCGACGATTCCTTTTCGAATGGCAACGGCGAGAGGCGGCGCGTTAGGATCAATGTGGGACTTCGGTTTTTGTGTCGAATCATTTCGGGAGGTTTCCTTTGCCGATGGTTTCACTTTTAGCTCAATCGTTTGGTTGGCGCGCTCGAGTTGGACCCGAAGGGTATCTTGTCCTAAAAAAAGATCCATCAGATTGTTCTGTGAAATTTTCTCGCCATTGATGTGGGAAAGAATATCGCCATTTTTTACACCGGCGGCCGCAAGCGAACTTGCCGTGTCTAAGGTATTAACAATATATAAGCTGTCGTGGTATGGAGAAAGAGAGGTTGATGCACTCTTCGGGTGCGTCCCTTCTTCGGATGCAGAAAGAATACCCATTTTCGCAAAATACGAATCCATCGGGAGCGAATCGGTACCGTGAATGTATTTATCGTAGAAATCGGTCACATCGCAGCCTGCGTATTCTTCCACTTTTTTGATAAGGTCCGCTTCGCGGAATGTTTTTCCGTGCTGGGCATCCTTATCGAGTGCGCGCATCACATCGTCGAGCGAATGCTTGTTGTTCGTTCGCTCACGGATTTCAATATCGAGCATGAGCGCCACGAGCGGTCCGCGCGTATAAAAGAGCGTCGCTTCATCGAGATTGAAATCGCTCTCATCGATAGAAAGTTGTTCGAGCGATTTCGTTCCATTCGCCGGCGGTGACATTGCCATTTCACCTTGCCACTGGCGAATATCGGCATAGAATCGTTCCGGTGATTCTATGCCATAACGCGCCAGCAGCGTATGCGCGTAGTATTCTGTAATGCCCTCGGCCATCCAGAGGCTTGTCGTCATCACACGCTTTGTATAATCGAACGGACCCAGCAAATTCGAATGAATACGCTTCACATTCCAGAGATGGAAAAATTCATGCGAAAAAATGCTGAGGAAATTGCTTTTGAACATCGACCATCCAAAATCGGCCAGCAGATAATCGCTCGAGTTTGCATGTTCCAGCGCGCCCTGTGCTATGCTCGGCAGATGCGAGAAGGTTGGCGCGACGATCTCGAAGGTGTAGTGCTTGTAGGGCGTATCGTGGAAAAAGTCGGTCTCGGCGTAAACGATTTTACGAAGATAATAAACGAGCGAGTCCATCTTCGCATCGGAAAAGCTTCCATCGGTTACCACTGCGACATCGTAATCGGCTGCACCTTCCTGGAAGGTGGAAGTGACGATATGATCGGCATGGTGTCCTTCCTGCGTTTGTGCAGCAAGCACCGGCGCATCGGCTAACGCATCGTAGTTCTTCGCATGAAATTGAACGGCGGTAAATACTGCCGGCTTATATCCAGAAACAGGATCGAGCGGGCAGGAAAGTTTCCAATCTTCTGGAAGTTGGTATCGGACATTCGAGGATGCATTTTTATCGTCATCAAAATACCCGAAGAGGGCAGTTCCGTTAGCGAAGACGAGGGACGTATCGAAATTCGCCATCGCGAAATAGAGACTGGTGGAATCTTTATGCGAATCGAGCACGTCGTATTCGAGCGAACGGACGCTGTTCGGCATTTCCCAGCGGTCGCCGTTGAGATCGGTAACGGCAAGCGGCTTGTGGTTTTTATCGAAGGCCTGAAAATTATGGACATAATGCCCATAATGGCTGACGCTATAAGCTCCTGGCGCCCAGACCGGCATCTGATAACTCGCCATTTTTGCCGTAAAACCATGCACATCCACCCGGACATGCGCCGTGTGGGATTTTGTGTTCAGCAAATTGACGGTGTACTCGAGCTTTGCTTTGTTCGCGGCAAAAATGGGAACCGCGATCAGGAGCATGATGAATGTGAGAAGCGGGCGGCGAAAGATCATACGCAATTTCGAAAGGGTTTGAGTTATTGTTCTTCAGTAACGGTTTTTGGAGAACGCTGTTTCAGAGAACGAAAGGGAAGAGGAAATGCTTCATTATTTATCGCCGTTCCAATCCGTAATCCCATGAGCCGCGCTCGAATCATTTTTCTTTGCATCTTGCTCGCCGTTGTTCCCATCGTTCTGGTGGCGTGCAATCAAGGCACAACCGCGACGTCCAGCGGCTCGGTCGCGTTTTGGACGGTGCCACGCGTCGGAGCAACATATGTTTTTTCCGATCACGATACCTCGCAGGGAATTTCGGAATTTCGTCAGGTCGACACATTGGTCGTCATCCGAACCGAACAACATCTTGCGGGAAAAGAGCATGTCCTGGTCCTGTACGATCGGACCTACTTCGATACGGCGTTTTACAATTACGAACCAAACGGCGATATTTCCGAAGGGCAAAGAGTGATTAACGATACCACGGATATCCAGGAATTCCGCTGGTATACCAACCCGACGGGCAGTCAAGAACCTACGGCGCTCGAAGTACCCGAGAACATAATCCAACCTGACGAAAGCCGGTACATTTTTTCAGACAGTTCTTTTTTTATTGCGACAGAATCGGTAGCCACTCCGGCCGCAGAATTTGAAACGCTGCATATCATCGAGCGGTCTATTGACGATAATATTGAACCGAATAAATTATCCAGTAGCTCGCTCGATACCTCCATTGAAAACCGATGGTTTGCTCCCTCCATCGGTTTCTTTACAAAAATGACGGTTTCGGATAGGAATGCAGGCAGACAGTTCCTGAGTGAAGCATTAGAACTTGTACACTATAATCCCTAATAAATCCCTCATACCGATGAAAATAATTCGATTTTTTCCTTTAGCTGTTGCAATGCTATGCTTCTATTCCTGTTCGCAACCCACCGTGACGACTTTGAACGATGGCAGCGGTACTCTCGGGCAATGGACGGTTGCCGGTCGTGGCACGAGTTACGTTTATCTCGATTCTCTGCAAGGCATCGATACGATCCGTGTGCTACTCAATGGACAGCATCTCGGCGGCAAGCAGAACGTCATCGTTGCTGTCAACGTGACGCAAGGTGGGTCTCCAGATACGACTTGGTTCAATATCGAACCCAATGGCGATTTTTCGATCGGCGACCGCTTGGAAGAAGATTCCGATGGATTTTTTGTTTTCGACTTTAATTGGAATACTTTTCCTGTCATGAGCCGAACGACAATTGTCCTTCCTGGCGCGGTCGATACGGAAATCAACGAGGAACATGTTATTCGCTCTATCACCTCTTCGTTTGTTGCAGTGGAACCGATCCAAACTCCGATTGGAACGTATCAAACCCTTCATGCGCGGTTCGCAACGGTGAACGATCAGATCGATAGCTTGGAAGGGTTCAGCTTCGTAGATACGACGGCAACCGATTATTGGTTTGCGCCACAGCTCGGAATGTACATTCGCGAACAGGCGTGGACAAGCGAGGATAATTCCTTACTCACTTCCATTTCCGCGAAACTAATACAGTATTTCCCGCGATAAGGAGGAATGCTTACGGAAAAAGAACTGGATGCGTACCGGCGCGATGGATTTGTCATTGTCCATGGACTTTTTAGCGATCAGGAACTTCAGCCCGTCATCGAGGTCATCAACGAGAAAGTCGATGCGCTTGCCACAAAACTCTACCCCGAAAGTAAAAGTTCCGAGCGTTTCGAACAGGAAGGATTTTTAACGCGGCTGACAAAACTCGAAGCCGCATTTCCTGGCGCGGCGACATTGATCCATACCGGTGGAACCCTTCCCAAAGCGTTTGCC
>DASYAJ010000377.1:0-1513 GCA_036501405.1 Kapaibacterium sp. (SeqCode) | reverse complement strand
ATGGTCGATGGAACGACCTACTTGGAGTTTCCGAGTCAATGGGCATTTGTCCAGTCGGCAGGAAAAATTATAGGGGAAAGCCAACTTATTACGATCTTGAAGTGCGACGAGACAAAAGTTGCTCTACTTCCGCTTCTTCCTTTTAAGCCTATGTTCCGAGAGCACGATATCGTGGATAGAACCGGTTTCCGCCGATTACCCAATCTTCGAATTGAAAATGTTCTGCTCGAAATAGGCGCGTCAACCGGGGTGTCATCAATCACTGGTAATGATTTTCATGGATCAATTGGGTTTGCGTTCGGCTTTTCTTCAACGGATCGCGCGTCGATTCCACTGACGTCTATTTTTCCGCGATCCCTGAAATGTATGCAGAATCATGTTCCGCTCATTCCAGTTTTGGAGGTGCTCCCCTGGGATCCGAATAACGTGAATTCACTCGTCGAAACAGCCAGAAGAGTAAATCAAATCCGCGATATTTACCCTCAGCATTCAATTTCGCTCGATTTGCTGCGACGAATATTACTCGATGACGATAGCGAATATGGTGCTTTGCTCGATTTTGTTAGGTATTCTTTGATGTACGAAATGTTCGATGGTAACGTTTTCTCGCTAATGCGTGCTCACCTCGGAAATACAATGTGCGCGCTTGTGGACAGTCATACCGGGGCGTTCGAAGGACCCTTTGAGGCGCTGCCAGAGAATTTTACTCGTCGCTTTGTTGCTCAATTAGGGGCGAACATACGACAGGTTGCGCCGGCGTGCCGGATTTCGGAAGGCGCAATATTGGCTTACAAGAGGTCAGCGTCGCCAAACAAGGAACTGATGCCTTTTGATGTGACATTCAGAAAGTGTTTGAATGCAACGACGTCAATGGCGCAATGCCTTGCGAAGGATGATTCGCCGATATCAGGGACGAACTGCGATGCCGTAACTTGCGACCCTTCGAAGCCTTCACGGGCGTCTGATGAAGTGCTTCTAGAGGATTATGACGATACATTTTTTTCATCATTGATAGCGGCGAAGAATGGCCGCCTTCTAGAAATTCATTCGATAAAGCCCAATGAGTGCCCAGATTTTCGAGATGGAGAGGAGAACAGACATTTTGTCGACTGGTGGCTTGACCAAGCGAACAAGATTGTTGAGGAGCCAGCCGATTGTACGTCGCAAACTTGGCGTAGCGATTACAATCGAAGCCAAGAGGAAATTCGAGACACTCTCGCTTGCGCGTCTAAGAGAGGCATTCCTGGCCCTCGATACGAGAAAGGCGCTTTCGATTTATCTAGCTTTATATACGCGACAAAGTGCAAAGAAGCGCTTGATGTCAATAAGGCCGCCGTCCTGAATCGGCTCTCTAATTTCTTCGACCAGATCGATTCCGTAATTGCTCGACTCAAGGGATACTCTGACGTCATTGGAGACGCAGAAAGTCAATCCTTAATTGCTGCGCTGCAGTTATTCTCGTCCACCAAAGAGAATATTTGCGGTGGCAGTGATTTCAGAACGTGCGTCGATG
>DASYAJ010000376.1:0-5175 GCA_036501405.1 Kapaibacterium sp. (SeqCode) | reverse complement strand
GCCAGAAGATTTTCGATTTCCTGCATCCGTTCCTCCCCTTCCTCTTTCGTTTTAAGGCGAATAACCAGCCGAAGCTGCTTTCCCTCACTGAGTAATCGAATATTTTGCGTTCCGATGAGTTGGAACTTGTCGAGCACGGCTGGGAATGTATTCTGATAATAAAAGGCCTCGGTGTCCTTCGGCAGAAGAATGCGAAGCGTCCGCGTCGGTTCTTCATAGGTCACATTTTTTGCACCGAATTTTTTGGCGCGTTCGCGTACACGCGCCACATGAATAAGCACTTGCGCTTCATCCGGAATCGCGCCAAAACGGTCACGCATTTCGGTGGCAATGGCTTCGATCGTTTCATCTTGCTCGGCGCTGGCAAGGCGTTGATAAAAGCCGAAGCGTTCCGCGTCGTCCTCAATATAATTCTCTGGAATGACCGCGTCGACGCCAAGCGAGACCGTCACTTCACCCTCCCCCGAAAGTCGTTTTCGCCCGAAGGCCGTGCGTTTCTCGCGGAGCAGATCGTCCTTAAAGAGTTCCTGGAACTCTTCACGTTTCAGTTCGTCCACGGCCTCCTCGACTGTCTTTTGGTAAAGATCGAACCCAATCTCATTAATAAATCCCGATTGCTCCGCGCCAAGCAGGTTCCCCGCGCCGCGAATTTCGAGATCGCGCATCGCCAGTTGGAATCCCGCACCAAGATCGGAGAATTCTTCCATTGCTTCGAGCCGCCGAAGCGCTTCCGGAGTAAGCTGTGAAACGGGCGGCGCAATCAGATAACAAAATGCCTGCTCGTTCGAGCGCCCGACCCGACCCCGAAGCTGATAAAGTTCCGCCAACCCAAAATTCTGTGCACGGTTAACCACGATTGTGTTGGCATTGGGAACATCGAGACCCGATTCGACAATCTTCGTTGCCACGAGGATATCAATCTTTCGTTCCAGAAACAGTTTCATTCCTTTTTCGATAGTCGTCGGCGGCATTTGCCCGTGAACAATTCCCACACGAGTGCGCGGAACGGCTTCCCGGAGCTTATTCGCGAAAAGTTCAATGTCATGGACGCGATCGGTAATGGCATAGATCTGTCCACCGCGTGCAAGCTCGCGCCGAATGGCTTCCCCGACGGCATGTTCGTCATAGCCTGCAAGCACTTCGGTGACAATCGGCAAACGGTTACGGGGCGGTGTTTCCATGATCGAAAGATCGCGCGCACCCAGCAGCGAAAAATTCAGCGTGCGCGGAATCGGGGTGGCCGTGAGCGTCAAGGTATCGACATTGGAACGAAGTTCCCGAAGTTTTTCTTTCGCCGCAACGCCAAAGCGATGTTCCTCATCGATCACAAGTAGGCCGAGATCGCTAAAGATCACATCTTTCGATAAAATGCGGTGCGTACCGATTAGGACATCGATCTTGCCTTCGAGCAGCAGTTTCAAAATTGCCGTCTGTTCTTTTTTGGAACGAAAACGAGATAGCGATGCGCACCGAACGCCAAACCGATCGAGACGATCCGAGAAGGAACGAAAATGCTGCTCTGCAAGGATCGTCGTTGGCACAAGCACAGCAGCCTGCTTTTTATCGAGGACTGCTTTCATCACTGCGCGCATCGCGACTTCCGTCTTGCCATATCCCACGTCGCCGCAGATCAACCGATCCATCGGATGTGGCGATTGCATATCGCGCTTCAGGTCCGCTGTGGCTTTCGCTTGGTCCAATGTATCCTCATAAAGAAATGCTGCTTCCATTTCGCGTTGAATGATGTCGTCAGAGCTGAAGGCAAATCCCTCGGCTTTTTTTCGTTGCGCATAGAGCCGGATAAGGCTGCGGGCAATATCTTTTAGTCGTTGTTTGGTGCGGTCCTTCGCGCGCTGCCATTCTGCGGAACCTAATTTCGAAAGTTTCGGATCGCTAATCGTTTCTCCGGCGGAGTATTTCGAAAGCCGATTAATGTAATCGAGATTGACGAACAGCACATCGTTATCGCGATAAACAAGCCGGACCACCTCCTGCTTCTTCCCACCAACCGTGATCGTTTCGAGACCCATGAACTTGCCAATGCCTTTATCTTCATGGACAAGCAAATCGCCGCGTTTGAGCGACCGAAGTTCCCTAAGCGAAATTCCTTTCGTTCGCGCTGCTTTTTTGCGTGAGGAAGCTCCGCGCTCGCGGCGCCGGCCAAAGAGTTCGTGCTCGGTATAGATGGCAAGATGCCCTGTCGGAATTTGGAACCCGAACGCCAGCGATGGCTCGATGTACTTTATCGGATAAGAGACGGTCTCGCTTGCATCTGAAAACGATTCCACATCGTCCGATTCCTGTTCCTCGTCCGTCTCAGATTTGGTATCGTCTAAAAGATCGCGAAGCCGCTTGGTCAGGTCCTTCGATTCGGATTGAAGGACGGTTCGATACCGGTCCCTCGAAAGTTCCTTCATCTGTTTCCGAAACAGTGTGAGATTTGCGTTGAAACTCGGCTGCGAGCGGCTTCCAAAATCAATCGCACTCGTAAGCGAAGGTGGGAACGCCGTTACTGCAATGGACGGACAGTTGCGAAGCGCGTGCAGGAGGTCTGGGGAAATGCCGCATTCTTCCATTTTCGCGCGAATTCGTTCCGGTTCCAATGCGATAGCAACGGTATTGGCTTGCAGATAATCGAAAACGTTCGCGGTTACTTCCGTTTCGGATTCGGTCAGAATATTCGGGACGAGCACCAGTTCCGTTCGCGCGGCAATGGAACGCTGACTAATGGCATCGAAGGCACGCATGCTTTCGATTGTGTCTCCGAAAAATTCCAATCGAATCGGCAGCGTTTCGGTATAGGGAAAAAGGTCGATAATACCGCCTCTGACCGCAAAATCGCCTGCCGATTCAACGAATTGCTTCCGTTCGAAATGATGGGTTTCGAGCCATCGAACAAGGCGGTCGAAGCCCGTCTCTTCGGCAAGATGCACCGTCAACGATTCCTGCGCGAAGGAACTTTTATCGGGCAAACGAGTTCCGAGCGATTCTGCATCCGCAATCGTGATCAGGTTCGAACTCGCATGGGACAGCCGTTCGATTGCTTCCAAAAGCTGCGCTGTAGCTTCCGCGGTCTGCGTCCGCTTTTGGCGCTCGCGTTGTAAGGCAGATGCATGGGCGCCTTCGGAAAAAAGCGCAAGGTGTTCCTCGTCCAAGAGCCTTGCAAGATCGTCGTAAAATCGTTCGGCCTGCGCAGCTTCCTCGACCAGCACAATTAACGGCCGGCCGAGTTCCACAAACGCAGATGCGACCGCGACCGCATCGAGCGAAGGCACAAGGTTCGTGCAATAGGTTTCCCCTGCCGCCTGCATCGCGCCGATAAAACGGCGATAACCTTCCAGCGGTGCAAGAAGCGGACTGATAAGACGGAATAACGGACTTTGCAAAGTAATTATTTTTAAAAAGTCGATTATTGTAAAAACGAAATTATTTTAAAATACGATAGGCGGTCTTCGCGGCGAAGGGAAAGCCCCATCTGTCGCGAAGATCGCTAAAAAACGGTTAACAAATGCCACGACGCGTTCGTGCGCTTCGATCCTGCCATTAGATGCGCGGTTTTCCGAGACGGACGAACACGCGAAGATATTTATCCGAGTGTGAGACTTCACTCGTACCATCTTCGGTCTCCCACCGATGATAGGTGAGCGACTGATCGTTGAAGACGATGCCATGCCCAAAATATCGCTCCATATAGGAGAGCAGAACGTCGGTGAGCCCCGTATAGGCCGTTCCGCCGAGCGGATGCCAATTAATCACCATCGTCCTTACACGATGACGGACGATTTGAAGCTGCAAATAGGCCGGTTGACCGAAAATGCGGACCGAGTCCGATTCCAAAATAGTCAGCGAATCGGAATAAAGCGTATCGCTGCGCTTGGCAATCCGGTGCATCAGAACGAAGGCCGAATCCTCCGTCATGCCAATGTGCAGACCGGCAAATAGAGGCCTCGGAGGAACGTAAGCCACTTCCAGTGGAACGCTAGAATTCACTACAAGTGAAAGAAGAAGAAAAGAAACAAACACCATTAAAACGATTGTCGAACGGTGACGACGCGTCCGTTACTGATGGCGGTAAAAAGGATGGTCTTACCGTCGGGCGTCCAGCCCACATGACCGATCTGCTCGAAGAGCGGGGAACGCTTCCCATTTCCGACAACGAAAACTTTTCCATGATTTCCAGCCGCAACGAAAGCGATGTGCGTTTCGTCCGGCGACCATTCCGCATCCAGGATAGCTCCCGTTTTCGCTTCGATTTTACGATCGACGAAAAATTTGGCGCCCGCGACGGTCAGCGAATAGGCAACGTGCTTCCCGCTGGGACTCAAGAATAAATGCGAGACAGCGGGAAACGGTCCCGCAAATACTTTCCCATCGTAGATCAGGACGGCGTTGCGCTCATCTTTACCGGCAGCAGTAATTTTTGGATCGCATGCAAAATACGCGATGTGTTTACCGGAATCGTCAATGAGAACTTGCGCAACCCAGCGATACAAGCCCTGATTATGTCCGTCAAAATTCACATACATTCGAGACGAATCGGCCGAGAGCGTGGAATAGGCCGTTTTGTTTTGCCGGGCAACATGGGTAAAATAAAAATCGTAATCGCGTCCTTCGGGCCGTCTTTGATCCCACTCGACATCAGGTGTATACCGCCAGATCGTCGCATCGTACGATGAACTTGCAGAAGGATTCGGCCATTTGTACATCGTCACTGCGGAATCGGACGCATCGGTAACTAATTTTTCCACCAAACCTTCAGATGCACGATAGGCCCAGTGCCTTGCATCGTGAGAGAACGAAAACTGAGGGTTCGTCGAAACGGGAATGTTTTTTCGGACGACAGCGCCATCGACGATCACCACGTCCCGGTCGCCCGTTTGCAACGCATTGGCCCGTGGAAGTACGACGGCCCAATGTTCACCCGTTTTGGAGTATTCGAGTGAAGGATAATCGGAAACATTTTGAATGATGAGCGATCGATCTTTGAAAACAGAGGCCGTGGACGAATCGAACCCGCGAGAACTGACGGTATGGATCAGTCCGCTCCAAATCAGAAAATCGCCGTTGGGACTGATTCGCGTTCCCGATGCCGATATCTCATGAAATCGAGTGGGAAACGGCTTTCCATCGATTGTCATGTATTGCCAGTGAGCAAACTCATCGACGGCAAACCAC
>DASYAJ010000375.1:0-3718 GCA_036501405.1 Kapaibacterium sp. (SeqCode) | reverse complement strand
ATCGTCATTGGCTCGAACAAGGAAGAAATCGATCGGATCGCGCTGCCGGTCAACATGTCTCCGAAAGAACTCGAAACGCGTCTCACCGATATTCTCGAAGGACGAAATACGCTCCAAAGCATGATCGACGCATTTTGGAAGGACACGACCTCTATCGTTATGCGCGAGCAATTGATCAACATGTTCGAAGAGCGTTCGAAATACGATAGCGTACTGTACCATCTCGAAGGCCTCGCTAATCAGAAAAGCTTTCCGACGGTGGCGCGCGGCGCGGGACTTCGCTATGCGTATTTGCGGCTTCAAGTCGAAGGCAATACCGAACCGCTCGAAGAATACATGACCACGCTCGGCAGCGATCCCACCGATAGCGCGCTGCATTATGAACTGCTCGATCGGCTTCGCGAGCATTTCGAGAAAATCAAGAAGGCCGATAGTACTAATGCGATAATCGAGGAGATGATGGCCTTCACCGGCTTCCGCGACCCCGATTTTTTGAACGACCTGGCCTGGAATATCGCAAGCTATGGAAAGAACTACGACAGCGCCGCGCGGCTGATTAACGAAGCGATTGGGAAAAAAGCAGACGATCCCGATTATTACGATACCCGCGCGCTCGTCAATGGCCGCCTGCACAAAATGGCGGACGCCATCCGCGATGAAGAAACGGCCGTCAGCTATGCTTCTGGCGATAACCAGACCTATTTCGCAGAACAGCTAAAATATTACAAGCAGTTGAAAGAAGAGATGGAGAAAAAAGAGGCCGAAAAAAATTCCGCTACGAAAAAGAGCGATTAGGTGTTCCATCGCTTCCAATGAAATTTTCCGCAACCTTCCTTTCCAGCTTTAGTGCGATCGAACAACTGCCAAAGGACGGCAAACCGGAGATTGCGGTCATTGGCCGCTCGAACGTCGGAAAGTCCTCGCTCATCAATGCTCTTGCCGAACGGAAGCAGCTTGCCAAAACGAGCGCGACGCCCGGCAAAACACGAACGCTGAATTTTTATGAAGTGAACGGGACGTTTTATCTGGTCGATATGCCAGGCTATGGCTATGCCAAGCAAGCGAAATCCGATCGTGCGGATTGGGCGCGTCTTACAGAGCGATATTTTCTCGAACGCAAAGAATTAACCGCTGTGGGATTACTCGTCGACGCACGGCATCCCGCGCTCGAAAGCGATCTCGTAGCGATCGAATGGTTTCGAGATAAAAAAGTCCCAATATTCATCGTTCTGACGAAATGCGATAAAAGTAAGCAAGCCGAAGTAGCGCAGCATGAGAAGGCGCTTTCGAAGTATTACCATGTCCCGCTGATTTTCCGAACATCGAGTGTAAAAGGATTGGGAATGCTCGAATTAAAAAAAAACCTGCAAAAAATCGCGGAAGAGAGCAACTTTGGCGGGCTTCATGTGTTTCCGCAGTCGAGCCATGAATGAACAAAAATTACGTTTTTCTGGCAACGCCGTCAAAAAATAGTTATTTTTGCAGGACTATCATGCCGATCGATTCGTCGTCCGGTGAGAATGTTTCATATTATTAAGCAAAATTCCATGAAGCGAAGTTTGAATAACCTCTTTCTTTCCGTCATCACTTTAATTTTCGCATCTAATGCGTTCGCACAGCAATCCACTTCGACCATCCTTGCACTTAAACACAGGACCAGCGCCATTCCTCAGGAAACGGGAATGACCATGACGCCTCCTGTTCATTCCAGCAAGAGCTTTTTCAAGGAATTGCCACAATCGATCACGCTCCCAGGCTCGCCTTTGCCGGTTCAGGGAACGTGGCCGCAGCAAAGCAATTCGCGAGCGCTGCATAACATCCAGATCGATCCCTCCAATCCGCTCAATGTTCATGCGGTGATTACGGCACTGACGAACAACACCGGTAGTGATGTCGGATCGGCTACCCGACGTATTTTTTACACGTTTTCCGGCGACGGCGGCCAGAGCTGGAAGGCTCCCGTCGTCTTGGGGACGGTCCGTAGCGGATATGCCGATCTGCAACTCTATCAACGAAGCCCCGGCGTGTATGTGCCGGTGATTGCCGGTCATCAGCTCGATCCGAAAGATCCGAGCAACGTATTCTGCGTCCTATGGGTCGAAAAAGGGGCGGCAGGCGATGGAAATTTTGCGCAATGCGAGGCCAATAATATCTCCGCCACGGATAACTCTGAAACAATCATTTGGCCATCCATTGCCATCAGCAATGACGGTAAATTTGTATACATGATCGCTTCCTATTCACCACCTCCCAGTGGCTCATACGATCAATTGCAGTTTGGAATATGGAATTTGAGCGCCGATACCGCGATCTTTCAGGGATGGTCCGCCGAGCCTGGCAGCGCCGATCAGAACAACAGCACTGCTGGTATTACTACTGGCGGCGCCTATCGGATTGCGGTGTCTAAATCCGGACACATTGGCGTTGTCTGGGAAAATACCTCTGAGAGCGGTGGTCAGGTTACCGATGGGTCCATTTATATTTCGGAATCCATGGATGGTGGTGTGACTTGGTCTTCCACGATCCCAACAGTTGCTGATGGTGCTAACTTTACCGACCGAACAGAAAGCGATAATCAAGGCAGATCCTATGCATGGACACCAAGCGGAAGTTTCGATTTTTGGTATAACGGAGACCATCCGGAATGCCTGTATGTCGGCGATTTTAACGATGTGTCGGATAACTACTACCTTCCTTATACCACGACAATCTATCTCGTTAATAGTTCGACTCCCGGCGATGTCATCACGTCTGGCGATACGATTCCGATTGCCGACGTTGATCCCAATGATGCTTACTCAGTACCAAATTTTCTGAACCTGAGCAGCAATGTCATCGATCTTCAGGCATTGCCGATCTCATGGCCAACCGTCGCTCTTGGTTCCACGCCGAATCAGATGGCCGTTTTCTATCAAACATATATCGAAGGCGATACGCAGGTTTATCAGGATGACACGGGAACCGTAATTTTTCCATACGGCAGCATTTTTTATTCCTACACACTCGATGGTGGTCAAACCTGGAACGGACCGGTCTCCTACCTTGCGAACGACCCGAGTGCGTCTCAAAAAATCGATTATCGATTCCCACAGACCTCGTATTTCAATCCAAATTTGTTTGGAAACCAAATTTATACAAGCTTGTACGCTGCCGACACCGGTGCCGGATTTGTCGATTCGGTCGGCCAGCCAGGCTTCGATGTCGTTAACTATGGTCTCGACACCGTGATGGTGGCTTTTGATGGTGTTGCGAGCATCCCGACGGCTTCCAATCTCGCGCTTGCGAATTTCCCAAACCCGGTAACGGCAGCTACCAACATCCAATACTCGCTTTTGCAGCCTTCGCATGTGACACTCACCGTGACCGATATGCTCGGCCGGCCGGTTGCTACGTTGGTGGATGGTTTTGTGGGAGCCGGAGAGCATCAAGCGGTGTTTAGCGCCGGCCAGCTGGCCAATGGTATCTATCGCTACACGTTGGATGCCGATGGGGTCAGCGTTTCGAAGTGCCTCACCGTAATTCGATAAGTTAGTCTACCCAAGTCCGCCGCACGCGCGGCGGGCTTCTGCTTTCATTGTTCTCGCCCCTCAAAAATTTTCTTGACGTATCCGCTACTTAAAATTCTTTCATGTGTTCTTGCATCCGAAGACGAACCGGTTGCGATGGCGATAGCCAGCGTGACCAGCTCCTTCGGATCTTCACGCATGGAGGCGAAGCT
>DASYAJ010000374.1:0-5023 GCA_036501405.1 Kapaibacterium sp. (SeqCode) | reverse complement strand
TATTATTAATTAATCTGCTGCGGCGGACATCGGCCCTCCGAGGATTGCGCCGTTTGCGGTTACACAAAAATACGACAAAAATGGCAACTTCAATTTCTTCGAAGAATCATAGGTTCGGCAAGCATCGCCAGCTACGATTGGAGCTAATAAAATCAGATCCCGGCACGGGTTCCTTACATTTCTGCGTTAGGCCGAGCGTGAGTCTCCAACCTATTCAACCCCGCCAACGCCGGCCTTGTAACGAATCGATCGAATGGAGCGTTTGACACATGTCATGTCATCCTTAGACCTCAAAGTATATGAGATTTTCAAGAGCAAGCTTGGCGAAAAAGAAGCTGAGATTTTGGATTGAGTATTTTGAGTCGAAGTCGGAATCGAAGTTCGAGGAAAAAAAAGAAATACTTGCGACGAAGCAAGACATATTGGAACTTCGTGCTACTACACAGCAGAATATCGCGAATATGAAAGTTGAAATGATCAAGTGGATGGTCGGGCTTTGGATCGCCCAAATGGCTGCGATTGTTGGGTTATATCTTACGAAGTAATTCGGTCTCGGGAATTTGCGTTTAAAGAATGCAATCCCACTCCCGTTAAATAATTCCGGCAGCGGTTCTAAATAATTCCCCACATTTTTCTGCACCGGTTCCTTACGTTTCAGCGTTAGGCCGGGCGTGAGTCTCCAGCCTATCTCTCCATCGGTGCAACCTGGCGCGCGCAGCGCGCGGCTGTATCTCAAAAGTTTTTCGGAACTATATGAGAAGCTCTCGCCGAAAGGACTGATCCCACCGCAGGCTTTGGATCTCGAAGAATCGCTTCTGGGCGCGATGATGATCGACAAGTCCTCCGCCAACCGCGCGGTCGAAATTCTTGGCGATCGCTCCTTCGACGATTCCCCCTTCTACCGCGATGCGCATACGTTGATTTATCGCGCGATGATTGCGCTCGATAATCGTTCCGAACCGATCGACTTGCTCACGGTGAAAAACCAACTTTCGCTCGATGGCAAGCTCGAAGAAATGGGAGGGCCTGCGTATCTTGTGGAGCTCACCTCGAAAGTGGTCACGACGGTCAATGTCGAAAGTTATGCGCGGATCATTCTCGAAAAATATATTGCTCGGGAACTGATTCGTATTTGCGAGGAGATCAAACTCCGCGCCTTCGAAGGGGAACTCGATACGTTCAATCTGCTCGATGAAGCAGAAGCGTTCCTCTTCGAGCTTTCCGAAACGAGGCATCGCAAGAGCGCGCAGCCGATTAAGCAACTCGCGTTCGACACGATGAAAATGTTGGACAAAATCAAGGACCAGCATAACGGTCTTACCGGCGTCACAACCGGCCTGCTCGATCTCGATCAGATTACGAGCGGCTGGCAGAATTCCGATCTGGTTATTCTTGCCGCGCGGCCATCGCAAGGCAAGACCGCACTTGCGCTGAGTTTCGCTCGCAGCGCGGCACTGCCGGAGCATGGCACTCCG
The DNA here is from genome assembly GCA_036501405.1 of Kapaibacterium sp. (SeqCode). Classification (GTDB taxonomy): domain Bacteria; phylum Bacteroidota; class Ignavibacteria; order Palsa-1295; family Palsa-1295; genus PALSA-1295. The sequence goes on along the minus strand of DASYAJ010000374.1, from coordinate 3,548 downwards.
AAAGTTCCGGTCGCGGTGTTCTCGCTTGAAATGGGTTCGATGCAGCTTGTGCTGAGAATGCTCTGCGCCGAAGCGAAAGTCGATATGCAGCGCGCACGCAAAGGGCAAATGAATGACGATGAATGGCGGCGGATGTCGATGACGATCGGACGCCTTTCCGAAGCGCCGATTTTTATCGACGATACCCCCGCGATTACGCCGCTCGAAATTCGCGCAAAAGCACGCCGCCTGAAGGCGCGGCATAATATCGGCCTGATTATCGTCGATTATTTGCAGTTGATGTCAGCGGGCAAATCGATGGAATCGCGCGAGCGGGAAATTTCGATGATCTCGCGTTCGCTGAAAGCATTAGCGAAGGAATTAAATGTGCCGGTGATGGCGCTTTCGCAGCTCAATCGTTCTGTCGAAAGCCGCACCGATCGTCGTCCAATGCTGAGCGATCTTCGCGAATCTGGTGCGATCGAGCAGGATGCAGACGTCGTGCTCTTTATCTATCGCGCGGAGACCTACGGTCTCGAGAATACACTGGTGCATGGCGAAACCGTTCCCAGCGCGGGCATTGCCGAAGTGATTATCGGCAAGCAGCGTAACGGGCCGGTCGGCGAAGTAGCGGCGACGTTCCAAAAGCAGTTCGGACGCTTCGAAAACTATACGAATTTCCCGGAATTTGACGCGATTCCCGAATCTGTCGTTGGGGGCGAACCCGCATTTTAATTTTATTTCGTTTTCTTCCCTTTTTTCCGATTCCTGTCATTATGGGCGCATCCTCTTCCGAACTTAGAGTTTTTGTTTCCAGCACCTTTCGCGATTTACAGGAAGAGCGGGAACATTTAGTGAAAAAAATATTTCCCGAAGTCCGGGCGCGCTGCCGGGAGCGCGGCATTACGTTTACCGAGGTCGATCTCCGATGGGGGGTGACCGAAGAGGATGTAACTTCGGGCCGGGTGGTCCGAACATGCCTCGAAGAGATCGACCGGACGCGTCCTTATTTCCTGGGCATTATCGAAGACCGCTATGGTTTCGTTCCACAGCCGCACGAGCTTGGTTCCGATCCGGGCATTCACGATAAATTCCCATGGATGGAAGCCGCGCTCCGCGAAGGCGCGAGCCTCACCGATCTTGAATTCCGGTATGGCGCATTGAACGAACTTGCGAACGCGGCGGGACCCGGCAATGCTATCTTCTATGCGCGGCAGCGGCTCGGCAAACGGGACGACGCCGATCCCGATCGCCTGAAGCTTGCCGGGCTCGAACGGCGGGTTCGCGCAAAAGGCTTTCCCGTCCATGGTTACCAGAGCTCGGAACGATTAGGGGAACTTGTGCGGGCCGATTTGCTCGCCATTCTCGAACGCGATTTTGCCGATGCCGCACCCCCGAGCCCGCTCGAAGCGGAACGAATGCGTCACGAAGCCTTCGCGAGTTCCCGGCGCTATGCCTACCTTCCCAATGCGGAGTATCTACAGCGTCTCGATGCCCATGCCGGAAGTGAGGATGCGCCGCTCGTGATTTATGCGGCGTCCGGCGCTGGGAAGAGTTCCTTAGTTGCGCATTGGGCCAATGAATGCAAAAACTCCAACCACCCCCTATCCCCCGCCTTGAAAAGGCGGGGGGATTTCTACCTCATCGAACATTATATCGGCATCGGCGCTGGCGCAACCGATCATTTTGGTGTGATGCGGCACATCATGGAGGAAATAAAATCGCGCTTCGAACGAACCGAAGAAATTCCCGGTACGCCCGAAGAATTGGAGCGGCAGTTTGCGAACTGGCTCGGATTTACGATGCAGCATCCGGTCGTCCTTATCCTCGATGGAGTGAATCAGCTTTCGGGTCCTGCGGCAAAATTAGGATGGCTCCCGAAATTCTGGCCGAAGAATATCCGCTTCCTCATTACCGCAACGACGGAAGAAACGCGCGATGATTTAGTCTCGCGTGGGTGGAACCAAATGGTGGTCCGTCCGCTGACGCATTCTGAGCGCGAGAAAATCATCGTGCAATTTTTGAAGGAGTTTGGCAAAGCGCTTTCGAAAAGTGAAATCGAACGAATTGCAAACGATCCGAAATCGGCGCATCCCCTTTTCCTTCGAACGCTATTGGAAGAACTCCGAATTTTCGGGAGTCACGAACTGCTTTCGGAACGCGTTTCGCGCTGCCTTGCCACGCGCGATACGGACGAACTGTTTCAGGCGGTGCTCGAACGGATGGAACAGGATTTCGGTCGTGAGCCGGTGCGGGATATTATGTCGCTTCTGTGGGCGGCGCGTACGGGACTTTCGGAAATGGAGCTGGGGAACGTTTCGGATCGTTCCCAACTCGATATTTCGATGATTACCACTTCGCTCGATTATCATCTGCTCCGACGCGAAGGACTGCTCACGTTCTTCCACGATTTTCTTCGCCGTGCCGTCGAAGCGCGCTATCTGCCGGACGAGGAATCGAAGCGTCTGCGGCATCTGGCGCTCGCGGATTATTTCGAGAAAATCGTGATGGAGCTTGTGGAGCAGGAATTATCAGGAGCAGACCCTGGATTGATTCCTATCCGTTTTGCTCACGAATTGACTTACCAACTCGAAATCGCTCACGAGCATGAGCGGCTCGCGCGTATGCTCACGCAAGCGCCACTCTTTATTTTATTGCAAAAGACCGAACATTCCGAAATGCTTCGTCTCTGGAAATTGCTTTCGACTCATGGCCTCCAAGCGCAAGACTATTATCCTGAACCTCCTCTTTTTGAGAATCAAGAAAAGCTATCGAAGTTTACCGCGCAAGATTTCAATTATTTTAAAAATATTTCTGAATTATTTCGTCTTCGTTCTAATTATCGGCTGACCTTAGCCTACACGAAGCCTCTCTTGCAGTGGGCAGAATTCCAAGGCGATGCCGTTTCCATGGCCAATTCCAATCGTCTTGTCGGCGCCACTTACCTTCAGTTAGGCAATAGCTCGGAAGCACTTCTTTATCTCGAACCTGCATTAAAGATTGCGGAATCGATCGAGGTGACACCGCTGCAGATCGATATCATTTCCTTCATTGGGGTCGCGCATTATAATTCCTCTTCGTTTCAGGAAGCGCTTACTTATTTTCGAAAGGCGTATGACATTGCGGTAAAAAGTCATGACGAACGCAGGATGATAAAAGTGCTTGGTTATCTTGGAAATGCGCACACCTCTTTAACGCAGTATGAGGAGGCCTTAACGAAGTACAACGCGCAATTAGAAAAAGCACAGAAGTTAGGCGACTCGCTGTCAATGGGTGTCGCACACCGTGCCATGGCAACGGTTTATGTCATCCTCCATGAATATGCGAAAGCGCTGGCAGAAGCACACCTTTGTTTAGAACTCTGCGAAGAAATTGACCATGTAGAAAGTCAGGCACGGATAGCCGAAACCATGGCAATGCTTTATGGCGATCTTGGTAAGTACACGGAGAGTTTGAAACTCTATGATCGAGCGTGTGCTCTGTCTTTGCAAATGGGAGACAAGCGAATGTTTTCGATGCAAAACGGAAATCGCGCATTCCATCTCTGTTCCATGGGTCGCTATGCGGAT
>DASYAJ010000373.1:0-2651 GCA_036501405.1 Kapaibacterium sp. (SeqCode) | reverse complement strand
ATCTTATGTTTTCCCATATTCCGAGTGCCTTCGATCGCTCTTCAAAAAAGCGGACTCCGGTCGGGCTTGAAAAAACGAGATAATCATATTCTCCCATCGTTGCTTGATGAAGAGCGGAATCGACTTTGGAAAGATCGTCTGGGAATGAAAAGGAGATGAGGGGGATCTCCACGATCTGAATTCCGGCGTTGTTGAGCATTCGATAGAATGCATCTTCTTCCTGCACAAAATTACGCGATGCAGGGCGTGTGACAAGGACGGTCGGCATGTTATGCTTCGGGATGATCCTGCATTGCAGGTTCCTGGTTGCGGGAAATGCTATCGAGGATTTCGCGTCCGCCTGCATCGAGCAATGTCTTCGCGAGTTCCTCGCCGATGCGCTGGGCGTCGTCGGGCGAGCCGGTATGGACGGCGCGAACGTGGGAACTTCCATCGACGGCTACAATCGTGGCGGTCAATTCGAGCACGCTGCCTTGCACCAACGCGTGCGCGCCGACCGGCGCTTGACATCCACCGCCGAGCGCGGCAAGTAGCGCCCGTTCGGCTGTCACTGAACGAAGCGTTGTTTCATCGTTCAATACTTGCAGAAGTGCGAGAACTTCTGCATCATGGCTACGGCATTCCACCGCCATCGCGCCTTGTCCGGCGGCAGGAAGAATCCATTCGAGCGAAATGACATGCGAGAGATGTTCGGTCAGTCCCAATCGTTCGACGCCTGCACGCGCAAGCACCATCCCGTCCCACTCGGATGTCATCAGTTTGCGAATACGAGTGGGAACGTTCCCGCGAATATCGGCGATGCGGAAATCGGGCCGCTTCATTAGGAGCTGGGCTTTGCGGCGCAGACTGCCGGTCGCAATTGTGGCGCCATCGGGTAAATCCATGAGCTGCGTACCCGCTGAATGCGAGAGAAAGACATCCTCGACATTCGCCCGCTTCGGAATTGCGCCAAGCCTCAGTCCATCGGCGAGGGTTGTCGGTAAATCTTTCAGGCTATGGACGGCAATATCGATCGTTCCATCGAGCAGTGCATTTTCGATCTCTTTCGTAAAGACTCCTTTTCCGCCGATCGTCGATAGCGGGGCATCCAGAAAGCGATCGCCGGTGGTGTGGATGATCTCAACGGTGACATCGAGCGAGGGAGAACGTTCCAAAAGCTGGGAACGAATGGCATTCGTCTGCCAGAGCGCAAGATCGCTGGCACGGGAACCGATAATCAGTTTCTGTTTCGAGATACCTTTATTTTTCGAGATCGATTTTGTGAGCATACCGTTCGGCGCTCAACACTATTTCAAGAGAATTGCTCGCAGTTCGAGCAGCGATTTTTTCATTGCGCGAATTTCTTCCAGCGGCAGCGCGGCGTGCGGCGGCAGGGGATTCGGGTTCATCGCGATTTGTGCCGGATCGTTTACCGGCGTTTCTTCCGGCGCTTTCGGTTCGTTCCGTTCCGTTTTGAGAATCACCTTCGCGCCTTCGATCGTGTACCGCTGTTCGCGCAGCAATTCCTTGATCCGATGGATGAACTTGATGTCCCGATTCGAATAAACGCGGTTCCCGGCGCGGTTCTTTTGCGGACGAAGCTCATCGAACTCCGTTTCCCAGTAGCGGAGCACATACGGTTCGAGGCTCGTCAGCCGGCTCACTTCCGAAATCGAATAATAGAGCTTCGGAATCGAAAGGTCCCGCAAGGCGCGGCGAGGTGAACTATTTTTTGGCGCGGCTTCCACTTTGGGTTCCGTCATGATGGGATTGATCTCGGTGGCCTCCGCCAGAGATGTTCTATCTTCAGCTCTCTCAGCGTTAGCTCTCTGAGGTTCAGCTATCTGAGCTTCAGCTTTCTCAGCTTCAATGATCTCAGCGTTTTCCGTGAGTTCCATTTCGTCCCGCTCGACTTCTTCGTCCCGCTCGACTTCTTCATTCCGCGAAGTCTCTTTGTTCCGCTCAGCTTCTTCGTCCCACTCAGCCTCGGCCAGTTCCGTCTCGATCGGAACTTCCTCGGCGATGGTTAGAACGATTTCGGGCCGCTCGAAAAATTCTCCCTGGGCTCCCACGATTGAGTGATAAATGAAAAATCAGGTAAGCTGAACTTCATCCTCAACCGCAAACGAATTGCCTAAGTTCTCATTATTAAATACTTTACGAAGTTTCTATCACCACCATTGCTTCGGCCAGTTCCCTCGTATGCGTGAGAGAAAGCTGGACCGTAAACGGCTGTGCGACGATCGAAGAGGCGCGCTCGACCATCCGGCCACGAAGCTCGATGTAGGGACGCCCCGACCGCTCCTTCAGCACGCAGACCTTGTTCCAACTAAAGCCGCGGCGCACGCCCGTGCCCAGCGCCTTGGCGAACGCTTCTTTTGCGGCAAAGCGCGCCGCGAAATGCTCCGCCGTGCGCGGCATCCATTGCGAGTAGCGGATTTCCTCTTCGCAAAAAATCCGATTCAGAAATTGCTCGCCGTATTGCTCGACGCTCCGCGCAATCCGCGCCACTTCGATCGTATCGATGCCAATGCCAAAGATCATTTTTCTATTTTATTCCTGCCAATTCCAGAAATCCGTGCGGGGGAATGCGTAGTTCATGAACTATGGCGAATATAGCTTGAATTCTACATAATGAAATTCATAATTCATCAAATCCATGCTATAAGAAA
>DASYAJ010000372.1:0-1976 GCA_036501405.1 Kapaibacterium sp. (SeqCode) | reverse complement strand
CGAAGTGAAATTGCGTCCTATGCCATGATTGCCGATGCGATCGATGATCATGCAGAAGCGTTTTATGAACGATACGGATTTAATCGCTTAAAGCAGAATGAACGAAGATTTTTTCTCCCGCTCGCTGAAATAGCGAACCTTTTTACATGACACTCCATTCATAACACCCAATTAGCAACCGATTTTTTTTCCTAACGTTATTTCTCCTTGGTTCAGTACATCATTCGCCGGATTCTGCTTTACCTGCCGACACTCTTCATCATTACGGTGATCTGGTTCGGCATCACACGCATGGCGCCGGGCGATCCGGCGGAACTCAAAGCCGGCGTCGGCTCGGAGGGCGCGCAGCGGGGCAACCAGCAGCTCAACGAGCAGATTATCCAGCAAATCCGCGCGCAGTGGCATCTCGATAAGCCAATTTGGTATTGGACGATCTTCACCGACGCGAAAGACACCACAGGTGAACTTCTGCCACTTTCCAAGCGCCTTACCTTCAAATGGAATGGAACCAACAACCAGTACAATCTCTGGATGAGTGAGCAGCTTCATGGCGATTTTGGGGTTTCGTTTCAAGACCAGCGCCCGGTCATGGATAAGATCATGGAGCGCGTTCCCATCACCGCGTTTCTTTCCCTTGTCTCGATTTTTCTTTCCTTCATTATTGCAATTCCAATCGGCATTTATTCGGCAGCAAAATCGCGGGAGAACAGCGCCATCGATCGCTCTGTCTCGACGACGCTCTTTGTGCTCTATTCGCTCCCTTCGTTCTGGATCGCAACGATGCTCATTATCTTCTTCGGCGGTGGAGATTTTCTCTCATGGTTCCCCAATAATGGACTGCATGGCAACGACTATCCCTATTCCACCTGGATTGCGAACACCGGGGATTTGCTTTGGCATTTGGTCCTACCAATTATCTGCTATACCTACGGCTCGCTGGCCTATCTATCCCGCCAAATGCGGGGCTCCATGCTCGAAGTGATTCGACAGGACTACATTCGCACAGCTCGGGCAAAAGGGCTTTCGGAGAAGATCGTTGTCTATAAACATGCGATGCGAAATTCGCTGATTCCGATCATTACTATCATGGGAGGAATTCTTCCCGCCGTGGTCAGTGGCTCCATCATTTTAGAGACGATCTTTACGATTCCGGGCCTCGGCCTTTTGGAATTCAACGCGCTCACGTCGCGCGATTATCCCGTTATTATCGAAACAGGACTTATTTCATCGGTCCTGACCCTCGTCGGAATTCTTGTAAGCGATATTCTTTATTCCGTCGTCGATCCACGCATTGCATTCACGAAAAAAGCTGCTTAATCCGATGAAAGAAAAAGACCGTTTTCGCAATTCCGGGCAGCTCCAATCCGAGAAGACCTCCGCAGAGACCGTCGGCGCGATGGACCGCGTGCCCGTCCATGAAGAATATCTCGTTGGCCAGCAGAACTCGCAGACCGCGCCCCTGCCCGAAGAGATTCCATCCCTATTCGAGGACGATAGCGATGCGAAACGTGCAGCAGCATCCCGGCAGAACGTGACCCAGAGTTTCTGGTCGCTGGTGCGGCATCAGTATAAAAAGAACCGCATTTCTGTCTATGCGCTCTATATCGTCTATTTTCTATTTGGGATTGCGATCTTAGCCGATGTGCTCGCCAATGACAAGCCGCTCTTCGCGGTTTATAAAGGAACAACCTATTTTCCGGTATTCAAGCAATATCTTGCCGATCTTCACATTAGCCAATGGTCTCCCGACCTGGTGATGGCCGATTGGAAGGACCTCGAAAAATCGGGTGACGTCAAAACCGCCATCTGGCCGCCGATCCGGTATTCGGAATCGGACGAAGATTTAGCCAATACGCTTTCGGCCCCTTCCAGCCAGCATCTGCTTGGCACCGATGGAATTGGCCGGGATGTCCTTGCTGGAATGATCCACGGTTCTCGGATTGCGCTTTCAATCGGTTTCGTTTCGATGGCGTTTT
>DASYAJ010000371.1:0-7999 GCA_036501405.1 Kapaibacterium sp. (SeqCode) | reverse complement strand
TTCCTGGGAATGACATTGCGCTTTTTTTTGTGATAGAGATACATCTTTATTTTCTCAATGCCTCATCATACTCATCTCCATCGCCACGAAGTTCATCAGGTCATTATTATCGGTTCCGGTCCGGCTGGTTTGACGGCGGCGCTCTATGCTGCGCGGGCGAATCTATCGCCGCTTGTTTTCGAGGGCGATCAGCCGGGAGGCCAGCTGACGATCACGACCGAAGTCGAGAATTATCCAGGCTTCGAGCATGGCATTCAGGGGCCGGAGATGATGGAACTGCTTCGGCGGCAGGCACAGCGCTTCGGCGCCGATTGCAAATTCGAAACCGTCACGAAAATCGATCTTTCGAAACGCCCATTCACAATCTGGACCGGCGAGAAAAAGCACCATTCCGATGCGATCATTATAGCGACCGGCGCACGCGCGCGACTGCTCGATCTTCCTTCGGAGGAACTCTATATGGGCTATGGCGTCAGTGCCTGTGCGACCTGCGATGGATTCTTTTTTAAGAATCAGGATGTGCTGGTCGTCGGCGGTGGCGATACGGCAATGGAAGAAGCGAATTATCTGACCCATTTTTGCAAGTCGGTAACGCTCGTTCATCGACGTGACGATTTTCGTGCTTCTAAAATTATGCTGGAGCGCGCTCAGGCGAATGTGAAAATCGCATGGCGGACAAACCAGGAAATTATCGAGGTGCTGGGAACCGAAGATGAAAAAGGACGCAAGGTGGTTAATGGAGCTATGCTCCGCAATACCCTGACGGGCGCGACGGAGCAGGTTCCCACGAACGGAGTCTTCATTGCGATCGGTCACTCGCCGAACACGGAACTGTTCCGTGGCCTGATCGACATGAATGAGATTGGCTATATTGAAACGAAGGAAAAGACCTCCTTTACGAACGTTCTTGGCGTCTTCGCCTGCGGAGATTGTCAGGACCATGTTTATCGCCAAGCGATTACCGCAGCCGGAACCGGCTGCATCGCCGCGATCGACGCGGAACGGTTCCTCGCCGCAAATCCGCTGCTCTATGGCTACGAGCCATCGCACGATCCGACCGACGCCATTATGAGAGAAGAAATTTCGGTATAAAACAGGACTGAGATTTATAAGATGATTTTCAGACAATAAATATTTTCTCAGAATGAGAATTTGTGCGACGTTGAAAAAAAGGATAAAGGGATAGTTTTCAACGATCGAGATTTTTCAACGGATAAAATGGCGGCGAGGCGTTTGGGCCGATGAATGCTATAATGGGCGACTCGCAGATTTTATGCAAATTCCGGTATTTTCGATCCTATCCCATACATCCCTTAAAAATCTCAAACATCTCAGTCCGGATTTGCCTGTGATTCTTCCCGCAAGCTCGTGTTAACAACATGATGACGATCGGATCGCTGAGCCTGAAACGGGCGCGGCCGGGTGCAGTTCGCTCTGCAGAACCCGTTGCTGCGGCTATATCGTTGGCGGAAAATTCGGCGACGGTGCATCCCAGTCCGAACGCTTCGAGGCTCCGCGATAAGCAGGTGGCTTCGCAGAAGATGAATATGGTCCGGCCTGGAAAAGAAGTCACGGACGAAATGCTTCTGGAGCGGTTCCAGAATGGCGATGAGGAGGGATATGTGGAACTGTATCTGCGGCGTCAGGCGCAAGTCTATACCTTCGCGCTCCGGCTTGCCGGCGGAGACCGCGACCTTGCCAGCGATCTGTTCCAGGAGACCTTCATCAAAGTCTATCGCAAAGCGCATACGTTTCGCGTCGTGACATCGAAAGAAGGCGAGCGTGGAACGAATGTGCTTGGCTGGCTCTACACGATTGTCCGCACAACGTACCTGAACCACAAGCGGCAGCGAACGCTCGTCGGGCTGGACGATACGGCGGCAGAGATTCCCTCTACCGATCGTTCCCTTGCACCGGAATTTCGCGAAGAGCAAGCCACGCTCAAAGCGCGCGTCGAAAGCGCGATCCATCGGCTCCCTGCTGAGATACGGGAACCCTTCGTGCTCCGCGAGTTCGATGGACTTTCGTACGAAGAAATTTCAAAGGAACTGAACATTACGCTTGGCGCGGTACGCCAGCGCATTTATCGGGCAAAGCTCGCGATGCGCGAAGAACTTTGGGACCTGGTCCATGACGATACGACAATAGGAGGCGCGGTTGCGAACGCTTCTCAATGACTATGGCAACATTTGAAGAACATATTTTGGGCTATCTCGATGGCACCGCGACCAACGGGGAGCGCGAGGCAGTCGCGCGCGGAATCGCGGCGAACGGCAGTCCGGAACGGGCGCTCTTCGACGCGCATCTTCGGCTGGAGGAACTTTATTCGCTCGTGCAACCGCCCGTCAGCGCGCCGCTCGCGCTCCAGCGTGAGCTTGCCGCAAAGCTTCCCATTTTGGCGGCAAAGCTTCCCTATCTCGCGCAATCAGAAGAGCGCCGAGACCGCGCTGCGTTCTGGTTCAGCTTCCATCCGTCGACATGGGTGAATATCCTTCTACTGCTTGCCGCGCTGCTGCTCGCGGGCGGCATTTGGTATGCCATCGATCATGCCGGAAACCCAGCGAATCTCAATAGCGCAATTGGAACGATTCCAGAACGAACGAATGGGAACCGTTCCATTTCGTCGCAGCCAAATGGGTCATCGCCAACTATTTCCGCACATGCTACGACCGCCGCGCCAAATCAGGCTTCTGCCTCTCTGTTGCCTTCTTCCAGCAAGCAGAATATCGCTGCTGGTTCTTCGCATCGAATCGTTAGAAATCATTCCAGTAATACGATTTCTGCTGAGAGAATGAACAGGCTCCCATCTTCATCGCGCGCTCATCATCATACGGCTTTGTCTTCTAATAATCCGACTTCATCTTCTAATAATGCAGCGCCAAATTCAACGGTGGCGCAATCTATCGCGCATTCGGGAGAGCATCGTGCCAAATTTAATGCACCCAATGCCGCTACGCTGAATCCGCAGCAGCGGCAAACCGCAATACCCCAGCCTCCCGAAGAACTTCCTCCGCTTCCAATCGGTGTAGTAACCGTTCCCGATCATACGACGAATTATACTTCTCACCGGGACATCCTAAATCCCTATCCGATCGAGGAACATTCTTCGAGCTATATTCCACTACGCGTTTTTGCAGGGCCGCAATACCGTTCAATCTCGTTCGCTCCACTTGCATCGAATTCTGCGGCGGTAAGGCAAAATAAGGGGCTCACTTCCGGCAGTACGAACGGAACCGGCATCGAAGCCGGTGTCGAATATGAATTTTCTCCGTGGATTGCATTTGGAATCCGTGGCGGACAAATAAATTCCGCGCAGGATCGGGCGTGGTCTTATCCTGGACAGACAACGGGTTCGAATAGCGTATCGAATTTGCAAAACCACGATAGTTATATTGCTCCCTCGCTCTCAACATGGGCTGGGCTTTCGGGAACGTGGACATTCAATCCCGCCGATCCTCTGCGCATCTCGGCATCGCTGGCGAGCGGGCCGGTGCTTGGAACCGCAAATGGTTGGATTGGAATGGCTGGCGTTGCGCTCGAGCACGATCTTTCCCACGCATTCCTTTTGCGAGCAGAAATTTCGTACGATCTTTCGGAAATCGAGCCCGTTCAGGCCACGGGAATTGTTCCGAATGGATCGATCGAGGCATTCCGCACGCTTTCCACACCGCAGCAGCTTGTTTCGCGCGCCATCGGATTTTCCATCGGAATTTCGTTTCATCCCTAAGATGCGATTCGTCAAGCTTTTATCGCTCAGTCTGGCTTGCTGGCTCATCAGCTGCTCGCAACAGGAGGTTTCTATCTCCGGGAGCGGCGTCACCGATATCTCGCCCTATTTTTGGAGTGCTTCGGAACCCGCAGACTCGCTGTATGCCATGGATTCCACGAAGGGGTTTTTCGGACTGAGTTATTCGGCAGGTATTGGCGATACGGTAATCGTTCGCTACAGCGCCGCCCCACCGATTCGGTGTAGCGTAAGTCCGGACAGCGTCGTCGCAATAAATTTACTTCCCGACGGTCTCTTTAGTCATTCGTACCGTGAATATTTCGCTCCGATCGATACACAATCTACCCTTTCGGGTCAGTCCAAATTGGATAGCAATGGGGGCCTTATTCTTCTTCGGAGTAATCCCTTTTCATCGGATTCGACATGGGATGCGGGAACACTTATAGCATCTGAGAAGAATTCCTGGCGAATAACAGCGCGCGCCATTGAACATCTCGACAGCCTCATTCTTTATCCCAAAGTTATCGAGCATTCGTATTCCGATGTCATCGAAGTTCGATACGCAAATGAGCGGACGGATAAAACGCCGCGGTCCGATTCGCTGCCTTACTGGATCGTCTATTATGCCAAAAGCACAGGCCCAGTCCTCATTCAAAATTTTCAACCCTCCGTTTCCGATTTCGCGAACCATTCGTTCCCATCCCTCTTAGAACTCGGGCCATAACGATTCCCGCTTTTCATGCAGCCCCCCATTTTTTTTCGTATATTTGAAGTATGAGTTCTCTTCTCAAACGGTCACTTCTCGTTTTTGCGATGCTATGCGGGTTTATTGGCAACGTTTCCGCTCAATGGACGAACGTTGCGCCCAATCTTTTTTCCGCCGCGAACTACTGGGGCGCGGTGCAGTTCCACGCGGGGGTCATCTGGGCCGGAACGAATACACTTTGGTCCTCGCTCGATTCGGGAAAGACCTGGCAGCAGAATCCCGCATTCCCGAATGTCTTCATTTCCGATATTGCATTCTACGATAAGCTGCACGGCGTTATTGGGACGGAAGCGGCGGGAATTTTTACCACCACCGACGGCGGCCTTTCCTGGCTCCAAACGAAAGATACCAATATCGTCAAGGTCGGCTTCAATGCATCGGGAACGATCATGTATGCGCTGAATGACGATGGATTTTTCTATTATAGCAAAAATGGCGGAGTGAATTGGCTGTATTATTCCGGCGTCAACAACTTGCAGAACGTCAATTCCTTCGGCATCGCAAACGATGGAACGCTTTACGCGAACGGCTCGCTTCAAAACACGAACGGCGCGACGGCGGCATCCAATTCGGCCGGGCTGCTTTGGAGCAATCGTTCCGGATCCTTCAATGGCGACGCCTGGACCATGTCTGTCGATTCCTGCAACACACAACTGCTTTACATTGCAAGCGAAAATTGGGAAGCGCCGTCAGGAACGAATTCCAATTTTTATGTGAGCACCGATGGCGGGTTGTCCTGGCAGATCACCGATTCCCATGCTACGCCCTATCTTTCCGGCTCCATGGCGACCACAACAGACGGAATTGTGACAGGAACCCGCGATGGCAGCGGCGTTCACCGATCGATGGACCGCGGCTTGACATGGAAGGCACTCGGCGGCGGCATCGTCATTGGTCCCGATACCCGGAATCTGACTGCTGTGAACGATAATATCCTCGTTGCGATCGATACGGCAGGGAACGTTTGGCTCACTAATAATGGCGGTGGCGATTCTGTCGCTTTGCAGACGGGCGGAACGCTGACGCCAACGATCGCAAGTCTGTTTACCACCGATACGGTGCTTTGCGATTCGATTGTTCGGACGATTCCTTTCGTTCCAAACGGCTGTCCCGTGCCGAAGCTTCTTTCGGCCACGCTTGCCGGAGCCGATTCCGCCAGCTACGCCATTGAATCGGTTGGGAATGATTCTATTACCGTCGTTCTTTTGACAGGAGCGCCGGGCGCGCATCAGGCACAGATCGTTGCTCATCTCGATAATGGAAAGGATACGACGATTTCACTCGGCGGATTTATCTCGCCTTATGTTGGCACGTTTGCGCTTTCGACGCCATCGCTCTTCACGAACGATACCATCGCGTGCGATTCACTGACACTTCCGGTCACTTATAGCTTTACAGGCTGCCGCCCCGCTCCGCTGCAATCGATCGCAATCACAGGGCCTGATTCGAATAGTTTTTATATTGTGGACAGTGCGAACGGTTCCCTATCCGTCCGATGGTATTCTTCAAAACCTGGCCCACAGCATGCCACACTTCAGTTCCAAACCGCGGATGGCGTTGTCCATACCGTTTTGCTTGGCGGCTTTAGTGAGACGACACCGACGACCTACTCAAAGCCTCCTGCGCAGCTTTTCGATACGGACACGCTCTATCTTGGATGCGAGACCGATACCGGTACAGAATTCATCCTGCATATCGCCTCCTGTTTTTTACCGCACATCGTTTCGGAATCGATTACGGGAGCGAACGCCGGTGACTATACGATTCAGCAATCCGCTGGCGCGATCAATACCGCGATCGATACGGTGGATACTGTTCGCCTTTCGTTCCAGCCTTCGGGAGCCGGTGTGCGAGCGGCCAATTACCTTCTCACGCTCACGGACGGACACCAAATTTCGATCCCGCTTTCGGGAGCCGGCTATATCACACATACGCTCTCGCTCACGGGCGATGGACTGACCCGCCTAATCGATACCATTGGCGCGACGGACTCGATCCCGATCACAATTGGGAACCTTGCGCGGGCCGAAACAATCGAACTCGATTTGCATTATCCCACCGCCGATCTCGATTATAAAGGTTCTGTCGATGCGCTCGGCAACAGTGTGGACATTCCGGGAACCACCACAAACGGATTTTCGAAGCTTCGCATTCTGAATGCGCAACCGGGTGAGGTCAATGCCTATGCGAGGTTCAACGTGTTCAGCGATACCGACTACTCGCCGATCGTGACGTTCGACAATCTTCAGGTTCCTACGGCGATCAATCCGTGCGCCTATTCGCTGCCTCCTGAGATTTCGGACACAATCGTTCCTCTACAAGCGTGCGGTACGATGATTATTTCTGATCTGATTCATCTGAATGAATTGCCCAGCTTCTCGATCCGCCCGAATCCTTCGGAAAATGGCGCGTTTGAGCTGACGCCGAGTGCCTCGTGCGGATCCTCCACCGTGGAAATCTACGATGTATTGGGAATGAAACGCCAGTCGTTCCAACTCACTTTTTCGGGAAACGAGCCGGTCCTTTTATCGCCTTCACTCGAAAGCGGCGTTTATACGATTCGGATTCATTCCCTGGGACGTGGCATTTCCATTCCATTCGCGGTCGTTCGATAGCATCCGCTCGATTCGTTCGACGATGGCTCTGACAGCAATGCCCCGCATACACGCGTGCGTGTAGATCGGGCAGGTATGGCTACCATGCGGTGTGCAAGGACGGCACCATAGATCGGCCAGCTCCACCGTTTCTCCACAACCCGCCGGCGGCGCAAATCCGAACGCGGGAACTGTTGGGCCGTAAATCGCGAGTACCTTCGTTCCTACCGCGACCGCCGCATGGACCGGCGCGCTGTCGTTCGCAACGAGTAAACTGGAAGCTTGCATTGCCGTTATCGAGGTTAAGAATGAAACCTTCCCAGCAAGATTTAACACGGACCCTTCGGGGCATTCCGCCAGGATTTGTTCCCCTATCGCTCGCTCTTTTTCTCCACCAATGACGACAACGCCAATGCCTTTTCGGATGAGCGAACGCGCCAGGTCGAGAAATTTATCCGTTCCCCATTCTTTCGTTTCCCAGGCACTCCCCGGCGCGAGCGCAACAACGGTGTGGCCTCGCTCGAAAAAATCCCGATCTTCAACATTCGCAGGTGGAACGATTTTTGGCAGCGAACGAAGCTCTGCTCTCGGCGCGATCGCCCGAAGTAGAAGCACGGCCCGTTCGTAGCGGCTCGACCATCCGGTATCAGGAACGAAATGAGTCAGGCCGGCATGACGCATTCCTTCGAAGCCGATTTTATTCTCGCAATTCAGGAGCGCGCTAAGCCGTTGGGAACGTTCGGAAGCGTGCAGTAAGAATTGAGTATCGCATTGAAGTTCGTTCAGTTCCCGAGCTTTCTTCCGAATGCCCTCGGTGCCACGTTCGCTCGCGTATTTATCGAAGCCAATCACTGCGTTCACATCGGGAGAAGCGGCGATAACGCTTTCGACGCCAGCACGAACGAGATAGGT
>DASYAJ010000370.1:0-4548 GCA_036501405.1 Kapaibacterium sp. (SeqCode) | reverse complement strand
AAGTATTTATTTGCAATATCAATCAATATCGAACATCTGATTTTCCAACGAAGAAGTGGCGGCGGCAAGCTGAAAGCCCGGACGTAGTCCGCGCGCGGCCCATACACCATCCTTACGAATGACCATCAGGCCGGCTTGCATGTCGTCGGTAAGATGTGGGTCCTGCTCGATGCGCTGCATGGCGCGCCCGAGCGCCTCTTTCGGGTCGATACCCTGCCGCACCATCTCGACGATATGAAACGCCGAGCAAGCGCGCATCATGAGTTCGCCATTGCCAGTACCAACAGCTGCTGCTACATTGCCATCGACGAATAATCCGGAACCAATAATCGGAGAATCCCCCACGCGGCCGGGAATTTTGAATGCAAGGCCGCTTGTCGTGCAAGCGCCGGCAAGATGACCGTTCGTATCGAGTCCGAGAATGCCGATGGTATCGTGAGATGATTCGCCCCGCCTTTTCAAGGCGGGGGCAGGGGGTGATTGGGGATTATCCCGATCGATCTGATTTTCTTTTCCCTCCTCATCGAGATGATAGAACACATATTCGTGCTCACCTTCTTCGGCGCGGCGAAGCCGGACTTGCAGTTTATCGGGCTGCTTCATCCACTGATCCCATAAGGCCTTGGCTTTTTCGGTAAGGAGATCGGATGTGGGGAATCCTTCCAGAGCGGCAAACCGCTCTGCGCCATCGCCGGCCAGCATGACATGCGGCGTTTTTTCCATCACACGCCGCGCGATGGAAATGACATGCTCATAATTTCGCACGAACACAACGGAGCCGCAATTGCCGGCGTGGTCCATGATCGAAGCATCGAGCGTCACTTCACCCGCCGCATCCGGCAAGCCGCCGCGCCCGACCGACATGCAGGTAATGTCCGCTTCGCAATACTGCGCGCCAAGTTCCACGGCATCGAGTGCCGATTTGTCATTTTGGAGAGCTTCGAAGGTAATTCGGTTCGGATGGAAGCCGTGCTTCCAGGTCGAGAGAGAAATAATCATGATGGATTTTTAAGATTTCCCATAACGCGTTCTACGAGAGCAATGTTACCTTCAATGTAATTTATAGAGGGAACGAACCCCGCCTCAATTGGGATAAGGCAAGCATAATGAGCAATTTTTCGAATAATTGGTTTAAGGAAAGCAGCGATCATTGGCGGAAAATGCTTTCTCGCTTTCGTAACAAACCCAACCTAAAGTTTTTGGAGATCGGATGTTTCGAAGGCCAGGCGACGACATGGATGCTCGAACATATTTTGACGGACCAAAGCGCGAGAATCGATGTCGTCGATACATTCGAAGGTTCGCCCGAGCACTCCACGATTCCCGGAATAATCTCGAAGCTCCGACAAACATTCGAAGACAATATCCGTCCATATGCATCGCATGTTTCCATTCACCAGGGCCGCTCGCACGATGTTCTTCCTATCTTCGAGATCAAACCGACGTTCGATTTCATCTATATTGATGGTTCCCACCATCAGGACGATGTCTATCTCGACGCGGTCCTTTCGTGGCCTCTGTTGAAGGAGAATGGCGTTCTCGGGTTCGACGACTATAAATGGGAATGGAAAGATTCCAAATCGGGAGAATCGCAAATCCCTCGCTTAGGAATTGACCGCTTCCTTGCAGAACACTCGGGCGAGTATGCGCTTATCCATAAACGCTGGCAATTATTTATTGTCAAAAAAAGAGTAGGCACGCTGGAACAGAAAGTGCGGAGCATAAGATGGAACGCCATTTTTTCGAAGCTGCCTCCACGACGAAGTCAGTTTCGAAGTTTATATCGACGGTTCACAAAAACGCAATAAGGAAGCTATTTTTTAAGCCCACGTACCTTGCAATTCATTCCTCCTTCCACTTCGGCGATTCGCAGCGACAAAAACTGGTTCCGTCTCGAAGACGGGCGCTGGCTGATGTTGCGCGGCATTTCGTTCGGTCCATCGGCGAAGCTGCCGCCGCACTTGCCATTCCGCACGAAGGAAGATTGGAACAAATTCCAAACCGCCGCCGATTTGCTTCTTGCCGGTGGTTTCACGATGCTGCGGCTTCCTTTTTTCTGGAGCGCCTTCGAGCCGATCTGCAATCCCACACACGCGGAATACAACGAAACGTATCTGCACGATTTTTTTTATTATGTTCGGCTGTTCGAAGAAAAAGGGTTCCTCATTCTCATTGATCTGCATCAAGACTTGCTTGGCAATGCCTTCGGCGGAAATGGAATGCCGGAGTGGGTGCTCTCGGAAGGCGCAAGGCGGCTCAGCTTCTTGAACGATACCCCGCTTTGGGGCGCGAATTACGAGTTCAACCGACCGCTGCGAAAGACCTTCACCGAATTTTGGAATAACGATCTCACGAATCGCTCCGCGAATCCTCCACTCGAACATTTCAAAGTCCGTGACCGATTTCTCGATACGATCGAGCGCATTGCCCAGGAAGCTGCGACATGCGAACGGGTGCTCGGGATCGAAATTTTTAACGAACCCCATCCCGCGCGATTGAAGGACCGGAAATTCGAAGAAGAAATCCTTCCCGCATTTTATGCCGAAGCCATTCGCCGGATTCGAAACCATTCCCAAACGATCTATGCCTTCGTGTCGCCCCAAAGCGATTGGAATGTGAACCTACGGCGTAGCAAGCTTTACGATTCGTTCCTTCCCGTCGCCACCTGCGATGACCGCGTCGTCTTCGCCTATCATTATTACGATTCGCTGCTGACCGCGCTCGGAGGA
Organism: Kapaibacterium sp. (SeqCode); assembly: GCA_036501405.1. Classification (GTDB taxonomy): domain Bacteria; phylum Bacteroidota; class Ignavibacteria; order Palsa-1295; family Palsa-1295; genus PALSA-1295. The sequence continues at coordinate 1,819 of DASYAJ010000370.1, read as the reverse complement.
CGACTTTTCAGCGACTCTAAGCGCGAGGAATACGTCGCCGCGCAACGCATCGGCGCGATGCGCGCCCGCGAAAAAGGGATGGTCCCATTCCTGACAGAATTCGGCACGCGGCAAAATTGGACGCAGTCCATTGTGCGGCGCCACATGGACTGGCAATTCGAAGCCGTAGAGCAATCGTTAGTGAATGCCGCATACTGGAATGTGAACCTTTACAATACCCCCGAGCGGCGCGATGGATTTATGCGCGAGGACTTTTCACTCATCGGTCCGATTGGGAACGAAGAAAGCGGAATCCCCAATTCGGCGCTGCGCAATTGGGATATTGCGGTGCGCCCATATCCGATCGCCGCGAGCGCGGAACCAATCCATTCGCGTTTTTCGCTTCGCACGAAGCAGTTCGAGCTCGTGCTTCGCGGCAAGCCTCTCGATCTGCCGACGGTGATTTATGTTCCCACACAGAATCTCCATTCCCTTGTACCAGTGCATTATCCACACGGCATTCAGATGCTCTACAATGGAACACCTTTCGAAGGCTATTCGCTGAATGGAAATAATGTATCTCTCCTGCTGGACGCGGAAAAAGAATTACACTCTCTTAGCATTCTTCCCCGATAATCTCTACACAGAAACATCTCAATTATTTTTCAAAATCGTGGCGTTCGATTCATCAAGCGTGACGATGGAATGAACAGCGAGGCGATCGATGAACGGAGGGTCGCTCGCGACGTTCACCTTTGCAGGGATTGCCAGGTCGATGGAGCGTTTCATGACGGAACCCGAAAAAAGATCGAGCACGGTTGTATCGTTCCCAACGATCGGACCCGATGCGTGAGTCGTCACTTTGGTTTCAGAGTTGGTCTGAAAACCGGAAAACCTTCCAGAATCGGTGGCGACAATAATCGCATAATAGTGATTGTTCGTATCCAGCAACGAAGCGAGATGATAGTTCCACGAAACATCGTAGATATATGCGCCGGTCGTAATGCCAAGATTGACAGTGTCGCGAACCGAAATGGTATCGACATGATGGTCTTTCCAGATGTCGCCATACGTCACCGCGTGTTCTGGCAACGGGATGAGCATCCGTGGCGGCTGAAGAAAATAGGCGTTTGTCTGCGCTTCGGTATTCAGCAGTTTCATGGTATCGACAATGAGTTTTGCGAGCTCATCGCCCTGCATGTTATAGGTTAGTTCCGTAACGCGGTCGACGGCAAGACCTTCGCGAAAGCCGACGGAATCGCCCAGAAGCGCCTTGTTGCTGAGATCGAATTTCGTAAAGTATTCGTCGAACGTCCAGATCCCGTGTTTGTAGTCGATCGTCCGATTGTGAAACGCGAGCTGCGCATCGGTATGGAATGCGCCTCGGTAGTCCTTCGCACCCGATGCAATGGACTGATCGATCTCGGTCTTGATATTATAAAGAAGCGTTCCTGCCTGCGGTTTGTACCGAAGCGTGAGAATATCTTTTTTTATTTTGGGCGCACTTGGAACTGTTCTTTTATGACGATGCTGCGCGTATACGGCTCCGCCAACGAGCAGGCACAAAAGTACGGCACAAGCACAAAGGATGCTCCGCCGAATAGCAGTCTTAACGGTTCTTCTCATATTCGCGTCTCACGTATTCGCGTCACGGTTCGACCGTGATACGAGCAGTTCCAACCAGCGTAGAACCGGAAAACGCCTCGACGATATAGGCGCCGGGCGGAATATCATTCCCAATCGCAATGCGATAGGTTCCGTCACTGGCAGGTTCGAGTGCGCGGCGCCATTCGGAACCGCTGGATTCTGCAATCAGGGTGCATGTTGTAATGCCATTTGT
>DASYAJ010000369.1:0-1980 GCA_036501405.1 Kapaibacterium sp. (SeqCode) | reverse complement strand
GACATCGGCGCGCCGGGAGTGAAGAGCTGGCCGACGCCCATCTTTTTTAGTTCCTCGATGTCCTCGTTCGACATAATACCGCCGCCGGTCAGGAGCACATCGTCGAGCCCGCGCTCGCGGAGCAGTTTTAGCACTCGCGGGAAGATCGTCATGTGCGCGCCGCTCAGCATCGAAATGCCAACGACATCGACGTCCTCCTGCAACGCGGCTTCAGCGATCATTTCGGGTGTTTGTCGGAGGCCGGTGTAGATCACTTCCATCCCGGCATCACGAAGTGCAGCGGCAATAACCTTCGCGCCGCGATCATGTCCGTCCAATCCGGCTTTGGCGATGAGTACTCGTATTTTCTTCACGGTGCATTATAACACAGGAATATAGGGTTTCGTCGCTGAAAACCTTACATACCGAATCTACGAAGCTCCGATTTATTTCCACCGGAACCGAAATGTCACGCTCGTACCATCGTGCGAGGATTCGATGGAGGACTCGTTCGTCAGCGCCTTCAGGAGATAGACTCCTCGTCCGCCGGGACGGTGAAGGTAGGCGGTGTTCGTCGGATCGGGGACGAGTTCGGGTACAAAGCCATTGCCGCGATCGCGAACGGTGAAGACGATCTCGTGGTCGTAAGTTTTGCATTCGAGCTTTACCTTGCTCGTGCGGCATTCCTTGCAGCCATGCCGAATGGCATTCGTCACACATTCCGAAAGGGCGAGTAGCACATTATGCCGGATGTCCGACGGAACGCCTGCAAGATCGAGGTGCTGCCGGGTCCATTCGTGGACCTGTTCCAGTTCATCTAATCTGCCCGGTATTAGCAAGTGATCCATTGTTTCGAGAGTAATCCGAGTGCTGTCAGCGCTTCTAATGGCGCTGCTTTAATGACCTGCTTTTTAACTGTGATCGTTACAGCGATGCTTGATGCATGTGGGCGAGTTCCGTAATAAGGCCCATCATATTCGCCATGCCTGCCGGAGATAATTCGAGGAAATTATCGGCAGGAAACCCAGCGATTTTCGCTTCACCAAGAATAGTTCGCACTCTCTCTACGGCGTCACGGAAGGATTGTTGCAGGCGCGAAAAGCCATCTTTTTCGGGACCTTCTCGCTGCATAAGGGCGAAGCTTTTATGCGCAAACGAGGCGTAAAACGTCAGTTCCTGCTGTAACGCTGGCTTCGAGTGGAGCGCGTCAATCAGGTCGCGGGCCTTTTGTATTGGAGCGCCATTCACGCGGAGACGGCTTCGGCAGGCGTTTCTAAGATCGAACTTTGGGTTGCCATTCGCGCTGTATCGATGAAGGAGAGAAGCTCGTTATGGTATTTATCCCAGAGTTCCGGAGTCATATCGCTGGCGATGGAGTGCAGGGCTTCGGTAGAAGTCGGTTTTGTCGTTATGATCTGTTCCAACTGCCGATTATTGAAGAAGCTGTACGGCTTCACACGCGCTTCGCGGGCACGGGTATTGCGCCATTTCCGGACGGCATCGAACAGCGGAAAATCGGCATCGGAGATCTGCGGCTTGTATTCCTCGTTCACCGCTTTTTCGGATCTCGCCTGCGAGGCCGGCTGCCGGCTGCTCTCTTGTCGGCCGCCCTCTTGGCGATTGTTCTGTCCATTGCGATCGCTGTTCCTTCGCGGCGCATTTCCAGAGCGGGACTGCTCGCGATGGTCCTGTTCCATGCGGTGTTCGTAGGCCACGAAAACATTCCACGCACCTGCGGGCGAACCAGACGCGCTGTCGCTGATAGCGGGCGAAAATGTCGCAGACCAATGCCGGACGATTTTGCCCGCGAGGAAAGCGTTGACGGCTTGTTCGTCCGAATTGCTTTGAATGTGAAACGTCTTAACCTGAACGTCGGAAGCGGAATTAGGGTGTGCCATAGATGAAATTGTTAAACCTTAAACTTAGAAGCGCTCCTAATGGCTCCCGAAAACAGAACCATATCTGAACTCCATTGTTTTATTTCAGCCTCGTCTCACGGGG
>DASYAJ010000368.1:0-1654 GCA_036501405.1 Kapaibacterium sp. (SeqCode) | reverse complement strand
TTGAATGGATGAAAAATCCGTGGTATGCGAACGCCTCAGGAACCGAGAGCAAAACGATATGGATGAGCTGACGGCATGCTGGGAGGTTCGCCCGCTTTTGCTACAAGCCGTGTGCCCACGACCGAACTTTTCTTCATTCTTTTCCAGAGATAAGGAGCTTTTTTTATAGAGATTGCGACCTTATTTTTTTAATTTCAAAAAGACACGTAACAGACCCGCCTAAAATGAGCGAATCAACAGTGTTTCGGAACTTTCGTCGAGATAGCGAACACGAAGCAATAACGGCTGGGATGGATTATAGGATGGAAGTCGAATCTCTCGTGACCCATTGGGCCAATCACTGTTCCAAAAAGCACGGCCGAGAAGATCGAAGAGAGCGGCATGTTCTATCGGTCGCGGCGATGAAACGATCATACAGCCAAGCTCTGACATGACTTGCAACGAAGAAACAACATGCTGTTCAGGAACCGCATCGGTCAGCGTATCGGCAATATAGATCCCGGAGTCGGTCGCGGCGGCGAGTCGTGCCGTCGTGGTATCGAACTTCAGAACCCACACAAGATTGACGAGCGGAGTAGAAGAACTGTTCGCGGAACCTTTTGGAAAATTCGTCGAGTGCCACGTTGCTCCCCCATTGGATGTTTCCTGGACCATGCCATTTTCGACTGTGTCGGACTCGACGCCGAATAATCCGATGAAAAAATGGAGCGGCAACGGATACGCCGCATCGCTGGGAACCGAAATTTTCGCTACTCGCTGATCGACATCGAGCGCCCACGGATCGATCGAAGGCGAAGGCAATGTACGCCATGTAAGGCCGCCATCGGGAGTTCCCACAAGGGAACGATCATTTGAAAGCCAACGGATAACAAGCGCGACATCGTGCCGGCCATTCACGGAATCGGCCGCGTAGTTCGAAAACACGACTTTGGGAACTTCGCATTCATTGTTGGTTCCCGTATCGGCGTGGAGGGTGACTTGCCAATGCTCGGCATCGTCCACACTGCGGGCAACGAGGCCCGTGCCTTCGCTGCCTTGAATGATGGTCGGCGGAACATCGCTCGACACATCCAGCGCGCAGAGCCCGATCGAGTCGGGATTTGCAAATCCCGTCTGCGACCATGTCGCGCCCAAATCATGGGATTTCCAAAGCGCGTAGCCAAAATTCTGTCCGTAATAAAGCGTCGAATCGGCTGCGTGCCACGCAATATCTTCCCCATCGACTCCGCCAATCGTATCGCTCACGATGGCCCAGTTGAACCCGCCGTCGGTGGAACGATAGAGCTCTTCCGGCGAAACCGCGAGCACGACCGAAGTATCGCCCGGCACACAAAAGATCTGATGGATATTGTTCATTGGAATTGTAAGTCCCGGAGTATCATGGAGCGTCCAGGTTGCGCCGGCATCGTCGGAACGAAAGATACCGTCGGTTTCGCGGCCGGGACCGGCAAAAAGAATTTGTCCTTTCGAGAGTGGGTTGAAGGCCACCGCACGGCACGAGGCTGGAAGCGCGCGACGCCAATGGTAGTTCTGGGCGAATACGCTCTGCGCGAATAAGCCCGGAGCAACCGAAGCAAGAAAAATGAAAACGCGGAACATTGTGGGAATCAAACGCTTTCCAAACGCAATTATAGGACTGGCGGTTGCGTGCTTT
>DASYAJ010000367.1:0-1634 GCA_036501405.1 Kapaibacterium sp. (SeqCode) | reverse complement strand
GTCAATCTCGCTGCTTCGCTGGCGGTTGGCGAATATAAAACGCTTCTTGTCGATATCGACGCGCAGGCTAATGCCACGAGTGGGCTTGGCGTCGATTCGAAAGCGCAGACGAAGACGATTTACGAAGTCCTTGTCGGCACCGTGAAAGCCGAAGATGCGATCGTGACGACAGCGGTTCCCAATCTCGATCTTTTGCCATCGCATATCAATCTTGTCGGCGCAGAAGTGGAACTGATTGATGCCGAAGAGCGCGAACGGATTATGACGAAAGCCCTCGCGGCCATTCGTGACCGGTACGATATTATTCTGGTCGATTGCCCGCCATCGCTCAGCCTGTTAACAGTGAATGCGCTGACGGCTTGTGATAGTGTGCTCATTCCGGTGCAATGCGAATATTATGCACTCGAAGGACTTGGACAGCTTCTGAACACCATCAGCATCGTAAAGCGGCATTTGAATACGAAGCTCGATATTGAAGGTGTTCTGCTGACGATGTACGATAGTCGCCTCAAACTGTCGAATCAAGTGGTGGAAGAAGTACGAAAGTATTTTGGCGAAAAAGTTTTTTCGACGCTCATTGTGCGAAACGTGCGACTCAGCGAAGCCCCGAGCTTCGGAGTTCCCGTCGTGCTTTACGATGCCGCCTCGACCGGTGCAAAAAATTATCTCGATCTCGCGGCGGAAGTCGTTCGCAGAAATCCGGCGCTCGCCAAACGAGGAACCGTCTCGGCAAAATAAATAGAATGGAAAATAGAGAGGAATTGAGTCTCTCGGAAGTCCGTTCGATGTAAGTCTCGCTTTATTCATCCATGCCACGCAAAGCTTCGTTTGCGAATATTGTTCTCGGCCTTTCCACACTCGCAATTTTTTTTGCTGAGTGCAGCCTGTTTCATTTCCCTTTTGCTGTCGGATTCGATGCGCTTCTCCTTGTGCTAATGATTGTCATGCCAGGAATCATGCTTCTTTGCTCGTTTTCCCAATTAGATTGGTCGGCCGTAGAAAAGTTCTCACTCTCGATCGCGCTCGGTTTTGGTATCTATCCCGCACTTCTTTCGTTCCTTCATTCCGCAGGTCTCCCTGTTGGCGGCACAGTATGGGGCACACTTGCTTTCATTTCTTTCTGCGGGTTTTTGTATCCAAAAACACAGAGCCGATATTTTCCGGAATGGTGGCGGATGTGGAAATTGGTCCTCATTTTTGCTGTCGGATCGCTTCTCCTCTTAGCCGCTTATAATCTTCAGCAGTTCCATTATGGCAGCGATGGTTCCATTGTCACCCACGGATTATTTGGCGTCGATATCCCCTTTCTTGCCGGTGAAATTCACGGCATTCGCAATTTCGGAGAGCTTCGAGACTTGCATCAATCTGCTCTGGCCTGGCATTATCACGATTGGACCTATCAACTACTCTCGCTGCTCGCGCCGAACCGCACACTTCCTGATCTCGCCTTCGCCGTGCCGCTTGCTGGATATGCGTTGCTTGCGTTTTCGGTCTATACACTCGTTTTGAGATTGACAAAGAGTTCATATCTCTCCTTCGGTTCAGTATTGCTGTGGTTTTTGGTGAGCGGCATCGATGGCGGAGAGTTGGGAAGTTATGCATTAAGCCCATCCTTCGTTTTCGGAAGCATTCTT
>DASYAJ010000366.1:0-2246 GCA_036501405.1 Kapaibacterium sp. (SeqCode) | reverse complement strand
GCGGTTTCCGTCAGAAGCTCGATGCTCTGTTTGCCCAACAGCACATCGCTGGCGGCAGGGACCATCGAAAAGTTCACTCGAAGGGATGGATTTTCAGAGGAAGTCCGTTGCATAATCGCCAGCACTTCCGTGTAAGAAACTGACCCGCTTGGAAAAATCACTTCTGCGACACGCTTTTCGCGGACGACCTTGCCGACCATATTCGTATCGCCCACAATACAAAGCCCGGCAGACACTTCCGCGCCAAGCCGATCGAGCGAGCGGTCGATCATCCCAACGACCTCGAATCGTTGAAGAAGTTCCCTCCGGGCCAGAAGCGCCGCGATCCGAAGCGCCTCGATATCGGTTCCCACAATGAGGGCGCGCCGGCGCTGCGGGTTTAAAGAAGTTCCACGCGCAAGTCTGCCAAGAACGGCAATTCCAAAACGGTCCAAAAGCAGCATCGCTCCCATGACGCATGTCACGATAATCACGAAGGACCGGCTCGCGGGAAATTCTTTGAAAAAATAGGTGAGCGATGATAAGCCGATTAAAATGGCCGGAACTGCAATCAGCACGGGTCGTGCTGTGGCGCGACCACCGGGACGGTATGCCCGTAAAATTGCGAGCAGTGTCACAACCATCGCGGAAGGAAGGATGAGCGCAAACGGATAATCTTCCGCAGGCAATCCGAACCACGTATTGAATTGCACCTGGGAACCGACGAGGACACTCAGGGCGACGATCAGAAAATCGATCCCCGCCAGCGAGACGGAACTTCGATATTTCCTGAGCACGGCGAGCGCACTGCGGAGCATAATGCCGACTCGTAGTAAGGCGCTGAAGAAAAAAGAGGCCCGATAATGCTTTTTCACGAAGACGTGCATCGCTTCGTAAAAAAGCTGGACTTCATTCACGGCGCTCCGCTTTGTCGATTCCCCCTTGAAGTGTACCGTTGCGGTTGTGGGAACGTAAAATACGTTGAAGCCCGATTGCTTCACGCGATAGCAAAGATCGAGGTCCTCGCCATACATGAAGAAGTCCTCGTCGAACCCATGCGATGCTTCCAAGGCGGGTCTTGAAAGCATCATAAACGCGCCGCCGAGTGCATCGACCTCGTAGGTCTCATCGACCGGAAGGAAGGTCAGGTTATATCGCGCGAAGAGCTTGGAATTCGGAAAAAGCCGGGCAAGCCCGAAGAGCTTGGTGAAGCTCGCCCACGGCGTTGGGAACCCTCGGCGGCAGCTCAGTTGAAACGTTCCATCGCCATTCAGTAATTTACATCCCGCAAGCCCTGCTTCCGGATGCTCACGCAGGAAGGCAAGCATTGTCGAGAGCGTGTCTTCCCCCAAAATCGTATCCGGGTTGAGCAGCAGCATGTAGTCGCCTTTTGCTTCGCGCAAGGCGATATTGTTTGCGCGACCGAATCCCAGATTCGCGTCCAACGCATGAAGGAGGACATCCGGGAACTCCGAACGGACCATCGCGACGCTGCCATCGGCGGAATTATTATCGACGATAATAATTTCGCCATCGAGCCCGCCTGCCGCCAGCGAGCGTTTCACGCTCGCGATCGCGCCGCGAAGGAAGTCCTTCACGTTATAGCTGACAATGACAATGGATAAGTCCACGAAAATCAGAGATTATAGTTCTCCCGCAATGGCGCGGGCTTTCAATTTCCAGACCATACTCACAGCCTCGCGAACGATCGCGTGGCTCATTTTGCTCGTGCCGGCATGGCGGTCCACAAAGGTAATCGGAATTTCCTTGATGCGGAACCCTTTTCGCCACGCGCGGAAATTGATCTCGATCTGAAACGCATAGCCATTGGAACGAATGTCGTCCAAATCGATCGCTTCAAGCACCGCACGTCGAAAACATTTGAAGCCCCCTGTGGCGTCCTTCACCGGAATTCCGGTGATGATTCGCGCATAGACGTTCGCATTATACGAAAGCAAAAGTCGCGAGCGCGGCCAGTTCTTTACGCTCGCACCCGGAATATAGCGGGAACCGATGACGAGATCGTACGATGCGATCTGTTGGAGAAAATTGGGAATTTCTTTCGCATCGTGCGAAAAGTCGGCGTCCATTTCGAAGATATAATCGAATCCTTCACGGATGCCATACTTAAAACCGGCGACATACGCGGTTCCCAATCCCATTTTGCCTGGACGCGTCAGCAAATGGATTCGCCGAAACTCCGGGTCTTCTTTTGTCTGCAAGTCCTGCACGATTTTCGTGGTGCCGTCGGGAGAATTATCGTCGAC